>NZ_JBMBTE010000035.1:0-47791 GCF_048897285.1 Rhodococcus sp. O3 | reverse complement strand
CACCCCTGCCCATCTTCCGGTGGTGCTGCGTGCGGGCCTGCGCGTCGCCGCGCTTGAGATACCTGTAGTGCCTGGTGCCTGTGGCCCACGGCCCGAAGCCGACGAGGATTGCGGGCTCGGCGACTCATGCGGAGCGTCCGATCTGAACGCTCGAGCCAGCCCGAACCACTGAACCGCGTCGCGGACAGCGTCCACGACGAGGCAACTGCAGTGGGCGGCTGTGCGCTGGAGATGTAGAACTACACGGTCTCGGTAACCGGGGAACGGAGATACAGCTCCGGGCCGATCGAGGGGGCGGTCATGGCTGCACCGAAACCGAGCGGCTCCGCAATCTTCCCCCGAGAGGGCCGGCTTCTCGGACGTGCCGCAGGTGACTTCCTGGAATGCTGACAAGATTCACCGGCGCGATCGCGTCAGCTTTCGCCAGGGTCGGGCTACCAGTGTGTGGCAATCATTTTGTGGCCCAGAGTGTCCCGGAACACCAACAGCACCTGCGAATCCCATTCGAGATCCACGGCCGTGGCCCTCTGTATCAGCGGCGCAAGCTGGGTGTTCGACTCACTGGTGACTTGGTGTGCGCCAGTCGATTCGCGGTCGGAATACCTCCGTGCCGACAGCTTCAGCTTCTGAAGTGTGTGTGTCGACCTGGAGACGATCGGGCGTTCCGGTAGTCGGTGTCTCGGTCCGTGGAGGCCAGGGATGCGGTGTCCGGGGAGGCGGAAGCACTCCGGTGCTTCGGCGGGCGAGTTCGGCTGCGGCGTCCGCATGGCGCTCGCGGTGCTCGGTGCGTCGAGGAGTTCCGATTGTCGTGTCTTGCTCGGTACCTCGGAGGCTGTGTTCGGAAGGTCCCGAGCGGTCACGCGCCGAACGGCATGGTTGTGGCCGGATTCGCGACGCCCGAGTCGATCACGTCTGTGAGTGGGTCGAGACCGCGACGATCGACGATGCGACTTGCGTGACCCGGGGGCGAAGCCAGATGGGGAGTGGGACCAGTTGGCGGTCCAGGCCGGCGATGTGCGTTCCGAGGATTGGCTGGTCTGCCGTGGAGAAGTCCGATATCGGGTGTGATGCTGTTGGTCGCTTTGCGGACGGAGGCGCAGGCCGGGGCGGCTAGCGATCCTACTGCGAGTGCGCACGTATGGGGAAGGTCGTGGCTGTCGCCGAACTCGACTGCGACGTCTTGCAGGTATGGGCGTCCGGCGGGTATCCGAGGATGATCAGGGTCGCACTTGCAGGATTCCGCGTTCTGAGACAGTAGTTTTCGGGCTCGGGTGGGTGTCGAGCGTGTTGCCGGCGGAGCCGTGCCCGTTGTCGATGGTGCAGCTATCGACGGGTGAGCGTAGAACTCCGAGCAGTACCGTTCGGGTGTTCGCTCGAGTTGCGACCAGCGCGAACATGTCGACCGATCGTTTGGGTCGGCGTTCGCGTCGGTTCCAGGCGACTGGGATGCACATATTGCATTTTCGGGTTGGTGGGTGTGGCGCCGGCGTGCGCGGGTTGTCGATGGCACACGGCTGCAGACGACCGTCGCGACCGCAAACGCGAGCGTGCGGTCGGTTCTCGGATATTCTTCCGGCGGAATACATTTCGTTCACGTTGGGGCGCGAGAGTCTACTCGGTGGAGCGCGGCTGTGATCTTCTCACGGGGTTGGCTGCTGCGAGCTGATACGGGTCTGGCGGATGCGGCCCGCGTCCGTTACACCGGTGCTCGGCCAAGTCTCGAAGGGGACGCCGCGGGAAACGTGTGTCGGCGCCTCGGGCGTGCCTCGACGGTATCGGGTTATTCTCTGGCGCTGTGCTGCCGGTCGGGTGACGATTCAGCCGAGGCAGTGGGCTGCGGTGTCGATCGCGTCGGCGAGGGCAGGGTGTGCGAGGGGAAGTGAGAAGTCTGGCCGGGCCGGGAAGGCGTCGGCCGCGCGATCGAACAGCGCGATCGAGGTGGATCCGGCGAACCGGCCGCGGTAGATGATGCCGTCCAGATCCGGATGGGCGCGGTGGATGGTGCGTGCCCAGTGCTGGGCCCGGCCATGGGACACCGGGTCGAGGGAATGGCCGCCGCCGACGCGGGTGGCTCATGTTCCGCCGCCGATCCCCGAGATGTCGAGCAGACGCACGGGGCGTGTGAATGTGAGGCCGGTCAGGTACGGATTACCGCGGTGGCGGTCGATGACCTTGGAGGACCGGAACACTTCGGCAACTGCACCACGGGGAGTGGATGCGCCGTACCAGATTCCGTAGTCGGGGTGTGTACCGCGCGGAACCGGGTGGTGATCGAACCGCAGGATCGGCCCGATTGTCCGCAGGCCGCTCCAGCGCAGGACGTGGTTCCCGGTGGTGCGGTGGATGCGCCAGATCCTTTCGGTCGGTGTCCATTCGATGGTTTTGTCGGGGAGCAGTCCTGCCGCGCGGAGTGTGGTGATGGCCGGTGGTGGCGGGATCATCGCCGCCATCTACATCGACTCCCATTCGGCGATGGTGATGACCTCCGGGCCTTTCGATGTCGTCGTGGCTGCCGGCGCTGCCGGTCAGCCATGTCACGATCGACACCGGGTGGCCGTCGACGACGAGTGAGTCCTGTGGCTGGGTGAGCAGTGCCTGCACGGTCAGTGGGTACAGGTCCTGCGCAATCGACGGCATGATCTTGTCGAGGTGGGGGACTTCGCCGGTGTCGGTGAACTGTGCGGGGAGCAGGAGTCGGTGGCGGCCCGAGTCGAACGCCCAGGGTGCGCCGGTGGTGATGCGTTGCCGGACGCGGGCGGGTGTGACACCGAGATGGGCGGCGGCGTCGTCGATCGTTTTCGATTTGTGGACCAGTGTCGCCATGCGGATGTCGCGGTCGAGTCGTGCGGTGGTCGCGGCGGTGCGGTCGCCGGTGAATCCGGCTTCGTCGAGGATGCGGGCGTCGTGTTCGGACAGTCGGGTACGACCGGGTTGCGGGAGGCGCGGCTGTGCAGGATCTGAACGAAGTCGTCGCGGTCGAGGGGGACTCCGGTCACCTCGCAGGGCGTCTTCGAAGGCGAGGTGACCGCTTGCGGTAGCGGTCTTCGGCCGTCGCGGACCCGTTTATGCCGATCGCTGTCCTTTCGTTGACTATCGCGTGTAGACCATTGATAGCGCTGGTGTGGGTGGTTGTCGCCGCCACTCGGGCTCGACGGCCCGGGGTGGGGCGGGGACGTGCGGCAATCAGTTGGGCATCCTCCGTGCAACGCACCTGTCCCAGGCGTGTAGATGTTCCGAGGCGGCAGTGTCCGCTCAGACTGAGGGGACGAGTCCGGGCTGAGTTCAGGAACGCGTTTTGGTATTTCGACTGCGGTTTGAGTGTCGTCGGGATTCTTCTTAGCCTCGGGAAACACGCCATCGGCGCGAAGCTCTTGTTTCAGGTGAGGGGCATTATCACTCGACCGAAAGTATGGAAAGGTGTTGCTCGGATGGTTGGTGGTGACCGTCACAAATCTGTCTTCTGCGTAGGCCTGCGTGGTGGTTAGTTCCAAGCCCAGCGCAGGGTGGAATGGCTGATGTTGCGCGACGTATTGAGAGGGCAGTGCGGGTCGCGTCGAGGGGATCTGCCCCGGCCGTGATCGTCGCTTGCATCGTCGATCAATGCAAGTGGGGGAGTGCCGTTCGGGATGGCGTGGTGATCTTCGATGCGAAGATGAGGGTGGTCGGCACGTCCCGGTGAGGCGTTAAGTGTGGACCCAATTACCGGCTCCTTTGGAGCGGTTCTCTTGCGACTTCGGATCAACTGCACAGGCGGGCTCCTGGATGCGTTCACGTGGGGTACTTTCTTGATTCTAGGATTCGCCCCATACCGTTGGTATGTAGAATGTTTCCAGTCCCTTCCGAAAAGGTTGAAAATGGAGGTTTGCCGGTGGCAAGCAGAACGGTCGTGGAAGTGTTCGACGACATCGATGGAACCCCTTTGGAGGACGAGGGGGAGACGATCAGTTTTGCCCTGGATGGCGTCGAGTACACCATCGACCTGAACAAGAAGAACGCCCGAGACTTCCGCAAGAAGATCGAGCACTACGTGGCGCATGCCACCCGTGTCGGAGGGCGGAAGCGGCGAGGAAGCGCGGCCAGCAAGAGCGTTTCGGGTACGCCGAGCTCTAAGGAGATCCGGGATTGGGCCATCGAGGCCGGTTACGAAGTCCCCGCTCGCGGACGTCTGCCCCAGTCGCTTGTCGACGAGTACGCGGCGGCGCACTGACCTTCCGTTCGCCGGTACCGCAGAGTTCCACAATCCCGCACCCACTGCACTTTTCTTGTGCTCGTGGGTGCGGGGCACCCGGCGAAGATTGTGGTGTCGAAGTCCGATTGTCCTCGATCTGAATCGTAAGGGGTCCGGACGGATCCGACGAGTGCAGGTGCCAGGCGCATCAGTGGGGGATGCTGCAAGAATCCCTGTGGTCCTGCCGATTCCAGTTGTGTGCGAGCCGCGGTCTGCTTCTTGAACTACAGTTCGAAGCCAGAGTGGCGCTGGCTCGAAGTCATGGGCGGTCCGGAATCTGGGTGAACCGAAATCACTCTATGCGCCAGTCGGTTTCTTCCTCGGCAACGTTGTGTTCGAGCGCGGAAGCGTGCTTAGGTAGTTCCTGGATGCACGCATCGATCTTGCCGGCTCTTTCCTCAGTCGCCGCTCATACCAACACCTTCACCACCTCGAAGACGCAACGTCGAGCCTGCAGATTGCGGCCGTGCGTCCATCCAATCTCAGCGGATGCATTCTCGAGCGCCATCGACATCATGGACAAGACGGCGGTCTCGACATCACGAACCCGGCCGTCCCCAGGCCGGGAAGCCACACACAAGCGGGTCAGGAACTCATCCGGGAGGTCGCTGGGCATGGCGGCCCCTGGCCCTCAGGCCAGGTCGGCCGACCGTGGTCGAGCGCCGACTCTCCGATGAAGACGACAAAGGTGGGCACCTGCGTCGCCGAACACGCACCGGCATGTGGGTATGTCAGCGTGATCGTCGCTCGCGAGAAGCGTTGGAGCGCAAGAATTGTGGATATCTCCGGGAATATCTGGTGAAGATGCCGAACATCATGCGTGACAAGGAATATGCACCGTTCAGAGGTTCCACAGTTGCAGCAGGGCGGCTCGGAGTGTGGGGGAGATGATGCGGTGGTCGAGGTGGAGGCGGGGGTTGGGGTGCCCGGCGTCGGCGAGGGCGCGGATGGCGTCCGGTATCGGTAGCGGCTGGAAATCGGTCCGGGTACGCAGCAGGTAGGCGACCGCGTGGCGGGTGTGGGGGATGGAGATCGGGTCGCTGGCGACGACCGCGGGTGGATGCATCCAGGCGGTGTCGGCGGTGACCTGCAGCAGCACATCGCCGCGTTCGAGGCGGTTGCGCCGGCCGGTGTCGGGTGTGTCCAGCCGCAGCCACTGCGTCTGGTATTTCGCGCTCGGCCCGCCAGTGCCACGAGGGTAGGGGTGCGCCGTTTCCCACACCTGTTGTTCGTCGGCGGTGGGGGTGTACTCGGTGATGCGGCGGACGAACATCCGGCGGACCGGCGTGGGGAGGAAGTCGTGGTCGCTGCGGGTGCGGCTGCCGATGCCGGCAAGGGGCACGGCGCGTCCGATCGACCAGATCGCGGTGGCGTTGTCGAGGAACGCCTGGTCGACGTCGGTGGTGTCGTCGAGGGTATCGATGAAGGTGTGTGCGGCCGCGATGGCGGCGGGATCGTCTGTGACGATGGCGGTTTCGTCGGCGATGCTGGAGCTGTGGTAGGCGCTGGAGGGGCCCACGATCGCGTATCGGGGAGTGACGATGAGGCCGGTATGCAGATTCGGTGTCGAGAGCACATGAACACCGGCGTCGACGAAGTGCCGGAGGGCGGTGGGGGAGGTGGCATGCGCGCGGACTGCGGCTCGGGCGGCGTTGACGATCAGCAGGTCCCCGGCACGCAGCGGCAGCAACTCGAGTGCGGTGGCGTCGAGGTAGGCGATCGCGACACGGCGAGGTCCTGGGCCGCGGAGGGCTGCGGTGATGTGCGGCCACGGGTGTGGTGCGTGCAGGGTCGTACCCATGGTCGGCACGGTAGCGGGTGCGAAGCGAAGATTGGTAGCATCACCATCACCGCCGAGGTGCCCTCCGGAGCCAGGTGCACGTTCGTTCCACGGACGAACCCACCGCGCCCTCGGGGCAACCGCCTCGTTCTCGGGGTGTCGGTGAGGGCATGCGGTCCCGTGGCTCGTGAGACCCCGGTCGGAGCCACAGCGAGGAGGGTTGTGTCGTGTTCAGGATCTATCCCACTGGTCGATGCTGGGTGCGCGTTTCCTGTTGGCGGCGCGGCAGTTCGGCGCGGTAGTTCGGAGCACCTCGTAGTTGGTGCGTAAGTACATATCGGGCAAGACCAACGGGCTGCGCAAGGATACGAGGTCCGAACTCAAAGCCGCCAAGTCGACCGACGTCACCTGCCCGGCCGGGGCCTCGCACCGGACGGGACACCGACGGTCGCGACGATCCGCGTCACCGGCCAGGTGCACGTCCGCAACGGCGGCGAGGTTGAATGCGAATACCGCACCTGCACAGTGGATTTTGGGACTATTGATGTCCCGTTCAGGGCCGAGGGGTCGCGAAGAGCTCGCCGCAGCCCTGGCCGACGGCAATCAAGCGCGCGTGGTGGCGAATCTCGAGCGCCACGCCACCCTCGACCACCGGAGAACAATGGATTCGACATCTACGGCGACCAGTTCGGCTTCCCCTTCGCCACCATCGACAAGCTCGACGTCACACGGCACTGAACAATGGATGAGGCTTGCCCTGTACCCGGCCGCCCGGATCGCCGAGCTTCGCGGGTCCACCGGACCGCGGCGACCGGAAAGATGGCGTCCGCGTGGTCACCTATCCCATACATCGCCGGTGACGGCGGCGACGTTGACAGCGATTGTGGGCTGACCGGCACCGCACTTCTGATGGAGAACGGCATGAACTGTCGCGCTCGACGCGCCTTGTCGTGTGCTTCATTCATCGGGTAGGGGGGTCTTCGGAACAAAGCATCTAGCGAAAGGGAGGGGTCGCTCGGCGACTCGCGGCAGCGTGGGTGTGAGGCGTGGTTTACCGCGGTAAACCAGTATGCCGGCGATCCCGGCGGATAACTTGGTCGTCAATGGGCATCGGAGCGCCTATCTCCCGGGATGGCCACCGATCTCGCCTCGGGGTGCTGGGCCGGTGTCCTGGCCACCTCGGTTGTCTTGCCGTGGACGCGGATGATCTCGATGAACGCGCCACCGAGGGTGGAGCTGACCGGGTAGCCAGTCGTCCACATCAGGCCCGCCGACGACATGTGTCGGCGGTGCAGGTGATGGTGCGCCGGTGATGCGACGACGGGAGTGTCGATGTGTCGGGCCGGCAGGGGTTCGTTCGGGGGTGGCGCGAGTCCTCGTTGCCGGCCGGGCGGTGTCAGTGGCGGATGGGGTTGCCGGCCTCGTCCCAGTCGGGCAGGTCCGGTATCCGGATGGCCAGGACGGTGTCGGCGAGGATCAGGACGACGGCGATTGTGCGAGCAACCGGCCGGAGGACGAACGAGGTGATCATCGGAGGGGTTTCTTTCTGGGGTCGCGGTGGGGCGTCGCCGGTGTGTCGGGCATGTGTGCCTCACAGTGAGTGGAGCGATTCGGGTTCTTCGAGGATCATGTGCACGCGGGAGTTCGGGAACGGCCGACCGGCGGGGTGGGGTACCCGTTTCGGACCCTGGTCCGTACCGGCCGGTTTCCTTGCTCCGGGAAAGTAGGTATGCCCTCGGGCATTACGGCCGTCGCTGCGCCGCGGCGGAGGCGGCATCGTGTGATGTGCCGCACCGGCTCTACGGAGGTTCACACGATGTACTACCCACACCGATCGCCGGTGCCCCGAGCCGACGGGCCTCACCCGGCGATGCACCCTTCGAACTCGAATCCGGAATGCCTCGAATCCGGAATGCTTCGACAACGCGATGCGCACCGTCCTGGGCGGGTTCGGTGTCGAGGTCGCACCGCGACCGCCGCTGTCTCCGGCCGCGGGCGCATGACCACGCGACTGGGGAGACTCGTCATCTGGAAATGCCGGGACTGCGCGGTACTGCTCCCGCCCCTGACCGTCTCCTGCCACTCGTGCGGCAACGGCGAGCTCGAGCCTGTCGACTCGGCCGGTGCGGGAGTGATCGTGTCGTGCCGGACCGCCGATCGCTCACCCGACCCGGTGTGCGGTGCGCCGTGCCCGTCGGTCATCGCCATCGTCGAACTCGACGAGGGCCCGTGGGTCTATTCGTGGATCGACGGTGAGGTTCCGGTGCCGTCCGATCGGCCGGTGAGGGTGCATTTCCGGTGCACACAACCAGGGGAGAGATTCCCGGTCTTCGAACCACGCGACTCCCGGTGACTTCCGGCTTCTGCTGATCCTGGGCGCATGCCGGAACTCGATCGAGCCACCGGCGGAGAACGGCGCACGCGTCGTTCCTGACCGAGAACTGTGCTGGCCCCGGAAGGCTCCCACGGCGTGTGTCGGACCAGCGGTGGTCGTGGCGAGGGGGGTCCTGGTGCCGGGCGCATGGGCCAGGCGCGAGGCGTGGACCCTGGTGGGTGTCGGTGGGGCGTGGTCGTGCCGGTGTCGGAGGCGCGGGTGGCCGGGGACCGGTGAACGGTCTTTGTGGTGGGTGTCGTGTGGTGTGGAAGGAAGGCAATGCCCGAAGCAGGTATCGGCGCGATGGTTGGTCTGTTGTGGGGGCTCTTGCTGGTGGTTCCCGTTTCGTTCGGTGTGGCGGCCCGAGCGGACGCGAAGGCCCGCCGCATGTCCGAGTCCCGGGCGTCCGATCAGGACCGGAGGGGATCGGTCGCGGCTGGCCACTGCGATCGGTGGCGGAACCCCGCAACCCGGGCGTGGTTGATCTGTGGCGGCGCATCGCTGGTCACGGGAGGAGTCGTCGGTGTCCTGATCTTTGTCGGTTGACGGTGGCCTGTACCGGGCACGCGCTCGATCGTGTGAGGCTGTCGGTGCGACGGGACGAGATGTCGACGTCGACCCCGCCTCCGGATTGTCCTCAGCATTTGAAAACTATTCGACAGCAGTGGAATACGTGATCTCGAGATCGCGCGGGATGTGGCGACCCGGCTGGGCCTCGCCGGGAAGTGCAACAGGACGCCGCGGTGCAAGTTCCGATTCCGCTTGTCGCTCACCGAACGGCAATCTCGTTGGTGCGGAGCAGCTGTGCACCGGTGTACGGGGTGCTTGACTTCGCAGCCATCTCCTTGGAACGAGCATCTGGAGTTGGCTCAGGTTTCGACAGTGATTGCGCGTGCACACCTCTGACCTGCCTGGTGGGTCCCGGTCAGGGTGCCTTCACGCCCTGACGGAATGAGCCACCTCGGGAGGGGCCCTGGCTCGGCCATCCTGATGACCCTTCTTGCTCGGCAATCGAGGGAGCGTCCGCTGGTCCGTTTGGTGTGCGGCGCCCCAGGTCTGTGTGGTCATTCGTCGTCGTAGATCTCGATGTGGGGAGTGACGGCGCTGTTCGTAGTGCGGTGATAGGTGATGGCGGTGACGCCGAGATTGTGCGCGGAGGGGTCGTAGGCGAACTGGGCGGCGTCGACCGGGGCTCGTCGAAAGTGCGACAGATCCGCTTCTCGAACTCGCTTGTAGCATACTGGGTTTGAGGTGGCGGACGGCGTTTCCGACTCGGTCGGTTGGGTGGCCGTCGCACGCTTCTCTTGATCGGAGGTCCGGGGCCCTGTCGATCGACCGTGTGCGTGCACCGGTCCGCCGGTCGGGGATGGATATGCGCCGCAATGTCGTTTCGGTGGAGCTTCACGGGGCGAGGGCGGCATTGTGGGCGGTGAGCAGCGTCCCGAGCAGGTAGTGCCCGTCCGCGGAGTCGAGCGCGATCACGCCGCCGACCGCGGCGACGGCGGGGTGGCGGGGTGTGCCGGGGGCGCCGGTGAGCATCCAGGCCAGGGTGTTCTCGTCGTGCCGGGGCCGGTACTGCACGCCGTCGATGCCTGGATTCGCGGCGAGGATCGCCGCCGCCCAGCGCCGGGTGTGCAGGTACCCGGAGGGATCGCACTTGGTCAACCAGACTCCGGCGTTGATCCGCGTGGCGCCGGTGCCGGTCAGGTCCACCACGCGCACCGTTCGGGTGGTGTGTAGCTCGCTGAGGACGCGTCCGGCGATCTGGGCGCGGGGGATCAGCCGGGGAGACTGGTCGACCGGCAGGTTGCGGCACAGTGTTTCGGCGACCGCGGCGACCGGGCTGTCGCCGAGATACAGGTACGAGTACGTGCCGTCGAGGCTGTCGAACCGGCCGCCCGCCCGTACCCGTGGCCGGGGGGTCGGGTTCAGATCGGCGGCGCCGCGGGTGGCGCCGTGGATCCGCCATACCGAGGTCCCGGCAGCGATGGTGGTGATCAGGGCAGGTGGCAGCACACGCGGTGGATCCGGGTAGTCCACGCCGCGTCAGCCTTCGAGCAGATCGTCGGCCATGTCCCGCAGTTCCTGCTCGTACCCGCCGGCGACAGCGAGTTCGGCCGGGGAGCGGGGGTCGTCGGCGAATGCGGTGGGACTCAGCCACCACGATGCCGTGCCCCATGGGTCGGATTTCGCGCCCAGGGCAGTGTTGATCTCGGCGACGATCGGGCGGACCCGGCGTCGTTCGGCGTCGAACTGGAAGGCGGGGTAAAGCTTCTGCCCGCCGGCGGGCAGGGCGATCACCGTGCCGGTGGCGGCCAGGCGGCTTGCGGTGTTGCGGCTGGTCGTCGCCTTGCCCAGGACGCGACTGACGGCGGTGGAGTCGAGCATCTCGTGCTCGTCGATGAGGGTGCCCAACACCGAGGTGACGATGCGGGTGCGGGCGACGGCGGCCGCGGCGGGGTTGGTGACCGCACGTTCCTGGGCGAGCGCCAGCGCCGGGCTCATCGCCAGGAGTGCCGTCACGTCGTCGCGGACCGGACGCAGATGCGGCCGGCGGGAGAATTCGTCGGCGAGGAGTCCCACGAGATCGTCGTCGGACAGGGCATGGATCGTCTCGCGGGCACGGTCACGATCGGCGAGCATGGCCACCACCTCCAGATGTGCCACAAGTGTACCTTGTACCATCTGTCACACGGAAGTGCTGTCGGGGTGACAGGTACGTGGTCGTCGAGTGCCATCCGGCCCATGCCGGGGCCGCATCGAGGAGGCACCGGATCGAGAGCGGACGCCCTGCGCGAGTAGGTCAGGAGCTCGTCCAGTGGTCACCGACTACGACGGCGCCTGACTCTCAGGTCGGTCAGTCGGGCATAGCCGACCCCTGCCGACTTGCGGGTGAAGACGGCAGTGCGGCCTCCTGTGTCGCCGAATACGACCAGGGCGCGCGGAGTACGTCGGTATGACCAGATCGCGCCGGAGTTGCTGGCGCACAAGTGTTGTGGATTTCGTCGGATATCTTGCGGAAGGCATCGAACACCCCACCGTGAGGTGGAAACGCGCGCTGTTCAGAGGTTCCACAGTTGCAGCAGGCAGCGCGGAGGGTGGGGAGATGATGTGGTCGAGGTGGAGTCAGGGGTTGCGGTGTCCGGCGGCGAGCGCGCGGGCGACGTCCGGGACCGGCAGCTTCAAGGTCGCTGCGGCTGCGCAGCAGGTAGGCGACCGCGTGGTGGGTGTGCGGGATCGGGACGGGGCCGACGATTGTGTGTAGGGGTGACGATAGGAGCGTTCGCGGGGTCGGTCAGCGGCAAGGTCGCGGATTCCGGGGGTGGTGCAGGCGCCGGTGTCGAACGAGAACGCAAACACGGTGGTCGGGTCCACTGTCTACGACGCCTGCTCGCCGAGACCGCCGACCTCGGCGATCCACCTGGCGATCACGGTTTCGCGTTGTCGAATCTCCGCGAAGGCGGAGCTGCCGTGGTGACCGGAGGTGGGCACCACCCGCTCCGTTCTAAGCCAGAATTATGTGCATGACGACTCTTCCTGTTGCTGACGCCCGGGCGCAGCTGTCGAGGCTGGTGGATGAGGCCGAACGCACGCATGAGCGGTTCGAGATCACCTGCAACGGGCATCGCGCTGCGGTCCTGCTGGGCGCCGACGACTACGACGCATTGCGGGAGACGATCGCGGTGCTGTCGGATACGGATTTGACGGCGGCCCATCTCGCCGGACGGGCCGAGGTCGAGGGCGGGGATGTCGTCGAGGCCCAGGAACTGGACCGGCTGATGCGCGATCCTCGGTCGGCGGGGGAGTGAATGAGCCGGGTGATCGGTATCGGTTGGTGATGGCGCGGTCCGCTGCGCGGACGCTGACGACGTCGTTGCCGGAGAAGGTCGCTACTGCGGTGTACGAGTTCGTCACGGGTCCGCTTCTGGAGAATCCGAGAAGGGATGGAAAACCTCTGGAGCCGCCGCTTGCGCCGGCGTACAGTGCCCGCCGGGGTACATGCAGGGTGCTGTACCTGATCAACGACATGAACGGCACGGGCGAGGTCACCGCGATTTCCCACCGCGCCGACGCCTATCGCACGTGAACCTGCTTGAGGCTGCGACTGTCTCGGTCCGAGGCTGGCTGGTCGAGCTGATTGGCCGACAGGCAACGTTCCGGTGCTCTTCTGCAGGGGATCTGCGCACCGAATTCCCCGGTGCGAAGGGATTCTCGCCGGCCAACCTCAAGTACATGCGCAGGTTCGCCGAGGCGTGGCCCGACGTCGACGCAATTGGTCAACGACCCGTTGGCCAATCGCCCTGGGGCATGTCATCGAGTTGCTCGAGAAGCTCGATGACCCCGAGTTGCGCGACTGGTACAGCGCCAAGGATGTCGCACATGGTTGGAGCCGCCCCGTGCTGGCGCACCAGATCAAGACCGGTCTGCATCTGCGGGAGGGGGCGGCCCCGTCGAACTTTCCGCAGGCGCTCGAGCGCACCAATTCCGAGCTTGCCCAGCGGATCACCAAGGATCCCTTTGCGCTGGAGTTCCTGGCCATCGACGGAGACACCGCCGAGCGGCAGTTGGAGGATCGGCTCGTCGAGCGCATCATCGACACTCTGCGCGAGCTCGGTCCCGGGTTCGCGTTCGTGGGTCGTCAGGTCCACTTCGATGTCGAGGGCGACGACTTCTTCCTCGGTTTGCTGTTCTTCCACGTCGAACAGCTCCGTTATGTGGTCATCGAACTCAAGACCACGAGGTTCGACCCGCGTGACGCCGGCCAACTCGGGTTCTATGTCGTCCTCGTCGAGGACCGGTTGCGGCGCCCGCAGCATCAGCCGACCGTGGGGGTGCTGCTGGTCGCGGACAAGAACGAGTCCGTCGTCCGGTACGCCTTGGCCGGTACTACCCAGCCGATCGCGGTCTCGCGTTACGAACTCTCGCCTGCCGAGCAGGCCGCGCTCCCAGTTGAGGACGCTCTCACGCGGGCGGTTGCTCTCGTGCTTGACGACAACATGCCGGATACGGGACAGTTCCGCGGCTCGCCCGACGAAACTTGTGAGTTGAACAGGGAGTTGCCGTTCCGGCGCTGAGCGACGAGTCACGTCCTGTTTCTCCGACGATCGTCCTGTGCAGCACGTCCACTATGTCGATGAGGGTATGAGATCGATCCGATACCGCGAATTGGTCGTCGGGCGAACCGATTTGACGCGAGCTACCCGGTTACTTGCGGAGCTCGGTCTTGGCGATCGTGCGGACGTGCACTTCGTCGGGGCCGTCGAAGATCCGCATCGCCCGGTGCCAGCCGTACATCGCGGCAAGTGGCACATCGTCGCTGACCCCTGCGCCACCGTGCACCTGGATGGCGCGATCGATGACCTCGAGGGCCACGCGAGGGACCGCCACCTTCGCTGCGGACACATAGGGTGCTGCCGCCTTGTTGCCGTGCTCGTCGATCGTCTTGGCGGCGAGCTGGCACAGCAGACGCGCCTGGTCGAGAGCGATACGGGATTCGGCGATCTGCTGTTGCACCACCCCTTGTTCGGCGAGCGGTTTGCCGAAGGCGACACGCGCTCGGGCGCGGGTCGTCATCAAGGCCAGGGCGCGTTCGGAGGCGCCGAGTGCGCGCATGCAGTGATGGATGCGTCCCGGTCCCAGACGGGCTTGCGCGACCGCGAAACCGGCGCCTTCCTCGCCGAGGACGTTCTCGGCGGGCACGCGGACGTCGTCGTAGACGACTTCGCAGTGACCGTGCTGGTCGTGGCGGCCGAAGACCGGGACATCGCGGACGACGGTGACGCCGGGGGCGTCGACAGGGACGAGGACCATGGACTGCTGGCGGTGCGGTGGGGCGGTCGGATCGGTCTTGCCCATGACGATCAGGACCTTGCACCGCGGGTCTGCGGCACCGCTGGTCCACCATTTGCGTCCGTTGATGACGTAGTGGTCTCCGTCGCGCTCGATACGGGTCTCGATGTTGGTGGCATCGGAACTCGCGACGTTCACCTCGGTCATCGAGAACGCCGACCGGATCTCCCCCTCCAGTAGGGGTTCGAGCCACCGCTTCTTCTGTTCATCGGTGCCGAAGAGGTGGAGCAGTTCCATGTTCCCGGTGTCGGGTGCCTGGCCGTTGGTCGCTTCGGGCGCCAGATGCAGGCTCCATCCCGTCACTTCGGCGAGCGAGGCGTAGTCGAGCTGACCGAGGCCGGACTCGGCGGGAAGAAAGAGATTCCACAGTCCGCGCGAGCGGGCCTGCTTCTTGAGTTCCTCGACGACGGGCGGCACGGTGTGGTCGTCGGGTCCGGCCTGCCGGCGATACTCCTCGTACGCGTGCTCGGCGGGGAAGACGTGGTTGTGCATGAAGTCGACGAGCTTGTCGCGGAGTTCGAGAGCCTTGTCGGAGGGGCGAAGGTCGAGGGAAGCAGGGTCGACCGGTGTGGGTCCGAGGGCACTGAGGTGAGAGGTCATGGGTTTCCTTCGTGATGGAGTGCCCGATGGGCGCGGTGGATCGTGTGGCCGAATGGATCAGCCGGACAGGCCCGGAACCGACGAGCGGGATGCTCGCTCGAGAGCGCGTTCGAGCAATGGGCCGACCATCTCGCCGACGTCGTCGAAACCGTCGCCCTCGGTGTGTCCTTGTAGGTGTCGGGCGTGGATGCCTTCGAGGATGATTGCGATCTTGAAGTCGGCGAACACGAGGTACCAGTCGATGTCGGAGACGTCGATTCCCCGGGCCTGGGCATAGGCGTATACGAGTTCGTCGCGCGTGGGGAAGCCTGGAAGGGCAGTGGCACCTGCGGTGATGGGGTTGTGGAATTCGCCTTCCTGGTCCCAGAACGAGCACAGGATACCGAGGTCGGTGAGTGTGTCGCCGAGCGTCGACATCTCCCAGTCCAGGACACCCACGATGTGAGTGGGGTCGGCGGTGTCGACCATGAGGTTGTCGATCTTGAAGTCGCCGTGCACTATTCCGGGATACCGGCTTTTCGGCATCGACGCGCGAAGGCGGGAGTGAAGTTCGGCGACCTCTATGCGGGGGGGCGGTCATCGAGGACTGCCATTGTTCTCGCCATCGGCCGAGTTGTCGTTCGAGATAGCCGTCGGGGCGTCCCCAGGTGCCGAGTCCGACCTCACCAGGGTCGATCTGGTGAAGGGCTACGAGGGTGCTGATCATGGAGTCGGCCAGTGCTGCTCGTTGGCTGGGGTCGAGGCGTTGCGTGTCGTCGGCTGTGCGCAGCGTGACGCCCTCGAGTTTCTCCATGACGTAGAAGGGGGCGCCGATGACGGTGGTGTCCTCACAGAGTCCGATGGTGCGGGGAACCGGGACGGTGCTGTCGCGCAGGGCGGTCAGGGCTCGGTATTCGCGGCGCATGTCGTGGGCGGTGGCCAGTACGTGCCCGAGCGGGGGGCGGCGGAGAATCCATTGTCGGTCGCCGTCGGTGACCTCGTAGGTTGGATTGGAGCGTCCGCCCGCGATCAAGTGTGTGGTGAGTTGTTCTCCGACTCTTCTGGATTCGACCTCGGCGAGCCATGCACGTACGCGGGCGCCGTCGAGTGTGGATGAGGTGTCGATCGTCGGGTGAACGCTCTGCGCCGCCGTGTTCGGTTTGGTGGGCACACTCATGGGTTCGGCCTCTCGGCAGTGGGTGTCGGGATGCGGAGTTGGTGGTCTGGATGCGTGGTCCATCGACGGAGTGGTGGTGTGGGGCTCACACCGCTCCGGATGCAGGTTGAGGTGGCACCAGCGGCCTTGTGGGGCCTACTCAGGGTGGGGATTACGGTCTCGATGGATCGGCCCCTACCGAGTCCGGTACTGAATCCATGCCGGCAACGGTCAGGTCCGAGGGACGGTGCGGCCCTCCGGCGAATTGCTCACGAAGTCGCCGTTTGAGGATCTTGCCACTGGGATTCTTCGGAAGGCTGTCGACGATCATGACCTGCTTCGGGACCTTGTAGCCGGCCAGGTGGTTCCGGCAGTGCTCGATGACAGCGGCCGCGTCGATCTCCGGGTCTGTGACTACTACCGCTGCTGCGACCGCTTCGATCCAGCGAGGGTGGGGCACGGCGAAGACTGCCGCTTCCTCGACGCCGTCGAGGGTGTAGACGATCTCTTCGACTTCTCGGGTGGCGACGTTCTCACCCCCTGTCTTGATCATGTCCTTCTTGCGGTCCACGACCCAGAGATAACCCTCGTCGTCGAGGTAGCCGAGGTCACCGGAATGGAACCATCCTCCGGAAAATGCCTCTGCTGTCTTCTCCGGGAAGCTGAGGTAACCGACTGTGGCGTGCGGACTGCGGTGCACGATCTCGCCGACTTCTCCTGCGGGCAATGGGTGGTTCTGGTCGTCGACGATGCGGGTTTCCACGTTCAACGCCGGACGTCCGGCAGAGCCGGCCTTGCGTATCTGGTCTTCCGGACCCAGAGCCGTTGCCAGGGATGACATCTCGGTTTGGCCGTAGAAGTTCCACAGTCGGATTCCGGGAAGTCGACGATTCATCTCGTGCAGGATCTCGACGGGGAGGGCGGAGGCGCCGTAGTAACCCTTGCGCAGGGACCGAAGATCGGTGGTGTCGAAGCTCGGCGAGTGCAGCAAGGCGATCCATATGGTCGGAGGGCAGAACAGATTGGTGATCTGTTCTGCTTCGATGGTGCGCAACAACACTTCCGGGTCCGGTCTGTCGAGGATGATGCTGGTGGCTCCGAGGTAGATGTCGGTGCTGAGGAAGTTGTCCAGCTGGGCGCAATGATAGAGCGGAAGCGCATGAACTTCCTTGTCCTCGCTGCTCATTCCGCCGGTGACAATGCAGCTGATGTACTGCCACATCAGTGATCGGCTCGTGAGCATGGCCCCTTTCGGGCGGGACTCCGTGCCCGAGGTGTACATGATCCGGATGACGTCGTCGTCGCCGACCGGGACTTCCGGTGCTGTGCGGTCGCGGAATTGTGTCCATTGCGATATCGGTGTCCACCCGTCCGGCAGTGGTGAACCGGACAGTTCGATACCTACTCTGATTCGGACACTTCCCGCGGATTCCGCGATTGCCTGGTCGGCGATGGGGACGAGGGCATCTTCGGCCACGAAGGCATCGGCTCGGCAGTCGTCGAGGATGTAGGCGATCTCCGGTCCGGTGAGCATGAAGTTGATCGGGACGAAGACGACCCCGAGTCGCGCCGTTGCGAAGTTCAGGACCGGGAGCTGCCAGCAGTTGTGTGACAGCGCGGCCAGGCGGTCGCCGCGGCGCAATCCGGCCGCGTGGAGCGCGGCTGCGACGCGGTCGACCATGGCGTCGAACTGCGCGAACGTCAACCGCACCTCACGGTGCACGATCGCGAGTTTGTCCGGGAAGCGTGCCGCGGATCGGCGTGGAAGGTCGCCGATGGATTGCCCGCGTGCCTGGGACACGAGGGTGGAGCAGGCGCTGTCGAACTGCATGTGTGGACCTCTCTGCTCGGGTGCGAGTCGGTGTCGGTCGTGGCCCCGTCTCGCGGCGCGACTCGTAGGTGAACTGTGCCCGCGCAGTTCGGTGAGCCGATACCGTCCAACTACGTGATCACTACGGATCGGGTCCAGGCCTCGATGGCGGCGTGAAAGGTCCAGCTCGCACGCTCTTCATCCGAAACCGTCACTGCGACTACGCATTCTGTCCCCGGATACCGACACATCCTGACCCCACCACTTGCCCTGCAGTGTGATGCGAGCGACAGTGTCCCCCTAAGTGGACTGGATCACAGTCGGGTCCCGTTCATATGGTTCCCGTCATCGCCTGCATCTGCGTACCCGATTCACCCACGCCCTCCGAGGGCGGAACGGAGCAGCAATGAACGAAAATCTCGCCAACGTCGGAACCGGCACCAATCTCTTCTCCACAGGAAAGGTCAGAGGAGTGGCCCGGTGGTTCAACGACACGTCCGACGTCCTGTCGATCGACGATGACGACCTCGAGAATACGATCGCGTTCGTCAACAAGGGAGGCATGACCTTCCTTTCGCCGATCCTCCCGGACCTGCGGGGCATCGTCTGTACCGCGGGCAGCCGGGAATCCCACCTCGCGATCTTGTGTCGCGAATCCGACGTGCCATGCGTGCTGGCGGCAGACCTCGTCGAGTCCGTCTCCGACGGCGACATCGTCGTCCTCGATCTATCCGACTCCGAGACGGCATATATCGCTACGACCGCGGAGGTATCGGCATGACTGCGCAGCTGACCTCTCCCGCGAACCTCGACCTCCTCTACACGGACCCCACCTACGAGCCGACACTCGACGAGTGGAACTGGCTGGTACACAAGGCCGGTACCGCATACAAGTCCGAACTGGCCGCGCGCACGGTATTCGAATCCGAACTGTTCGGAATGAACACCTACATCATCATGTCGATGATGGAGGACTATCTGCGCGTACCCGAACGCATCCGCACGATCCGGCAGCACGCTACGCCGACCGAACTGGTCCGCAAGGCCCTGCCCATCGGCACCAAGCGAAGCTTCATCAACCTGACAGCTACTCCGCTGCACTATCTGACCGGCCGCGAACTCTTCGTGGACCTCGGCGAGAACACGCTCGCCGACGGCCTCGAGGACCAGCTGGAAGTCCTGAGATTCTGGCGCGAGGCGACTATCGCGATGCGTACGGACGGTGTGCTGTTCAACATGGATGCCGATCCTGCAAACAGCTCTCACGTCGTCGACGACGAACTGCTGTCCGAGATTCGCGCGGCTCTGGTCCCTGCCGACGATGCGACCAAGACAGCGATCCGCAAGTTCGGAGCACGCCTGACCGCATACGCATTCCTCGAGAACTGCGACGCACGGATGGCTGTATGTGACACAGGACCGTACGTCCTCGAGGACGGATCGTTTCTCGCTCTCCGCGAAACCTGCGCTGACGGTGACGGCGACTTCCCCTGGCTCGACGGAATCAGGGAATCGCTGCCCTACCACCATTTCGTCATTGCCTACCGCCTTCCGAGCACCGTGCAGATGGACAACAATGTCTGGGGCACAGCCTGGTTCACGCCGAGCGACTATCAGGGAGACATCCTCGAAACCCGTGTGTTCACTACGGACGACGGCACCCTCAGACCACTCGATCTGGACGACATCGAGATGGCGACCAAGGCGATCCGCAAGGCACACCGAACTCTGTACGAACGACTGGCAAATACCGATCCGCAACAGCGCAACCTGTACGCGACACAGATGTACGCATGGAAGCTCAAGGCATGGGCCCGTCTTGCCGACTGCTACGACGATATCGACTGGAACGTGACACCCCGCATCGCCGACTCCTTCCAGAAGTTCAGTGACCCGGAGGTGGCACTGAATCTGATCGGCGGCGTCTTCGTGCCCGGCGACCGTGACGGGTGCTTCCGCCCGCTGGGAGGTTGACAACCGACTTTCGCGTCGTGCTTCCGACAGCTGCCGTCCCGGCTCATGTAAGAGCCGACCAACAGCTGAGCACCCGCCGTCACAGGCCTCCCGACATCGTCGGTGGGAATCGTTGCCGAGCACATCCGCGCCGGCCGGCCGGAGAACTGCTGATCTGCCCTACTGAAGAAGGACCCCGCATGCCTACTGCCGCGACACCAGCGCGATACAAAGGAGTGAGCTCGTACAACTTCGGATCTGCGCACGGCACGATCCGCGCTTTCCATACACCGCAGGACGTCATCGACGTCTTCGGTGACGACCTCGGTGGTGTCATCGCGCTGGTGGAGTCCGGCGGCACTACCTTCCTCTCGCCCATCCTCGGTCGATTGGGTGGAATTATCTGCACGTCCGGCACTTCCCGGTCGCATCTGGCCATCGTGTCGCGCGAATACGAAGTGCCGTGCCTCCTGGCCGTCGACCTCACCGACTGGATGCCCGCCGACGGTGATCCGGTGCGTATGGAATCGTCATCCGACAACGAAGGCTGGCTGATGCCGGCCACAGACACCGACGTGTCAGGGGCCAGCACCGCGGACATCCTTCCCACCGCGGCCCCCACATCCGGAGTCACCGACCACACAGGACCGACCCGCCGGTACACATCCGAAACGACCGGCTGTCCTGTAACCGACTGGTGGAACTACGTCGCCACCGTCGGAGACGAAATCGGGCGCAAACCCTTTCCGGCATCCGTCACGGTCGACACCGTGAGCCAGCTGTGTCGAGAGAAGATGACCGACAGCCAATTGGAACAACTCATCCTGCACATGGGTCGGTCTTTCAAGCCCGAGATGACACGACGGTCCGGCTTCACTTCCGAGATCTTTCCGATGATGCCGTACATGTCCATGTCGGTGATCGAAGACTTCTACAGCTATCCCGAACGGATCCGCGTGATCGATGCCGCGATGCCGGCCGAAGAAATCGGTGCGCGCTTGCGTATGCAGTCGGGACAGATCAGTCCCCTGTGGATCTGGATGGTCGGGTATCACTACCTTTGCGGACGCGAGCTTCTCATCGGTCTCGGAAAACTCGGTCCGAACGATGCCCTCGATGACGTGCGGACCGTCGTCGACTTCTGGAGACGACTCACGCTCTCCCATCGAGGAGACGGAACGCTCGACTACAAGGACGCCGGCTTCACCAACAAGTACCTGCCGCAGCAGGAAGTGGACTGCCTGCGCCGGACACTGCACCCCTTGGACGCCGCGACGAGCAAAGAGCTGAAGCAGCTCAACGCTGCGCTGTCCGGATACTGCTTCATGTACTTCACCGACTCGAGGGTCGGTATCTGCGACAACGGACCCTACCCGGACGAGACCCGGGGCACTGCGGTCCTGGTACGGGACTTCCTGAGCCTGGACAGTGGCCCCTTCGCCTACCCATGGGCTAAGACCTGCAATCCCGGAGTCAGCGGCGTGACGTTGACGCTCGAATACTCGCCAGCGGCGTTCCACGACTTCGAGATCAACGATTGGGGTACCACCTTCACCGAACCCGACCACTTCCTGTCCGCGGTCGTCAGTGCTTCGGTCGTAGCTCGATATGCCGAGGGAACCACCACCGTACTCCCGCCGGAACAGTGGTCGGAGCTCGCGAAACGTCTGGGCTCCGAACACCTCGGGTTGTATCGGACCTTCAGCGACATGGATCGGGAAAGCCGCATCCTCGCAGCCACGCGAATGTACAGCTGGGGACTACGGCCGTTCGCGCGTCTTGCCGGTGTCGAAGACGCCATCGACTGGTCGTTCTCGAACCGTACGATGGCTCTCTTTCCCGAACCGCTCGCAGATGACGATCAGGCAGCCGCGATCTTCGGCGGAGCACTCGTTGCCCACGATCGCCCCAGCGCCTTCACAGGTTTCAACTAGACCACCGCAGCGGAACTACCGCACAACGCATCACGAGAAGTGGCCGCCGGCAGGTGGCTCGAAAGGTAAACATCATGCGTCAGTCAATGCAGCTCGTGACACCTGCAGACGAATACCTGATCCATCAGACACCCGATACGTTCTCGATCGTCTCCGACTCGGACGTGTCCTGGACGGAACGAGTCTGGTGCTCACTGTTCGCTCGCGACGGCTCGCTCCAGATCGACTTCGGCCTGGGCAAGTACCACAACCGCAATGTCATCGAAGGTTTCGGCGGTATCTCCCGAGGCATAGAGCAGATCACTGTACGAGCCAGTACCGAGCTCGACCAGCACCCCGAGCGGACGGGCGTCGGACCGATCGACTACGAGATCATCGAGCCGATGCGTAAGGTCCGGTGCATCCTGCGTGAGAACGACGTCCAACCACTGTCTTTCGACGTCACGCTCACCGCGGTCCTGCCTCCTTTCCTCGAACGAAAGGATGCGCAGCGTGGAATGGACGGCCTACGGATCTCCTCGGACCTGCGGCGGTTCCATCAGCTGTGCACCGTCTCCGGGTGGGTCGAGATCGACGGCGAGCGGACGAAGATCACCGACGAGACCTGGCTCGGATACCGGGACCGCTCATGGGGGGTCCGCATGGACGTCGGTGAACCGGCCCCGGACGTCCACTCACCGAACCGCATGGATCAGAACTTTCTGCTCACCTGGAGCCCCATGTACTTCCAGCCGGCAGATGGCAGTGCCCCGTACGAGATTCACCATTATCTCCAGTGGGTCGATGGCGAGGTCCACTACTTCTCCGGATTCGTCAACCACGCGGATGGCCGTCAGGAACCTCTGCACGGCATGGTGGACGATCTGAAATACGACCCCGCCACACGACGTCTGCTCGGCGGCACGATGACCTTCGACTCCGGCTGGGGTAAGACACGAACAGTGGAGATTGCGCCCGTGTCCGACATCGGATTCCACCTCGGCACCGCACTCTACTTCGGTTACAAGGGAGAGCGGCACGGCGGGTGGAAGGGCATCGACCATCTCGACGGCGAGCGGTACAAGGACATGACCGACCGCCAAACACTGCTCGAAGCTCACCAGCTGCGCGACTGTGTGATCACCACCCGGGAGGGTGACGCAACAGGATTCGGGATCTTCGAGTCGATGGTCATCGGCGACCATCCTCGCTACGGTCTCCGGGGTGAGGACTCGTTCCTCTGACGGACCCGTGACGCTGTCTGTCCGAGTCGGCCGCCGTACCCTTCACGAACGCAGGGGGTGCGGCGGTCGACGCGTCTTCGGGTCTCCGTCACCGAGCAGACAGCGCTGGTTTCTACGGAATATGCTTTTCAGCAGTCGGTTTGACATTTCAGCACGCAAGGTCCGGCTACCCGCAGCACTGTGGACGCTGCGGGTAGCCGGCCCCGATGGTGCCTCGTCATCGCCGTTGTGAGCGCGCGAGGAGCGCCAACTCCATCCTGGACTGACAACCGGTGGCCGTGAGGATGCGAGAGATGTACTTCTTGACACTGTCTTCGGCCAGCGACAGCGTTTCCGCGATCTGCGCGTTGGACAGACCTTCGGCTACGAGATAGACCACCTGTTGTTGCCGCTCGGGAAGTCGGGTCAAGGTGGCGAGCGGCCGCGTGGTGGGCAATCCACGCGCGATGGCGGACAATTGGCGGCTGAGCAACCGAAGGGTCGCCATTTCGTGCACCCCGAGTTTGTTGGGCTGAGGATCGAACATGCCCACCAATGCAGTATGGCCGCCACCGAGTTCGAGTCGCATCGCAGCGGCAGTCTCCATTCGCCACGTCGAACCCAGGAAGTGTCGGACGTATGCAGCTGCAGCCGGCGGTAGGGAAGCGAACGCCTGTAGCTCCGCCAGTGAGGCGACTCCACTCGTCATCAGTTGTTGCACTGCGGAGGTGCAACCGAACACATCGTGGCGGGCCCAACGCTCCTGGTATTCGGGCAGCATCTTTGCTGTTGCCCCTTCGGTGAGCGGGGCGGCGTCCTCGAAGACGGTGTGGAACGTCGCTCCGGCGAAGAAGGACACGTGTTGCAGACCGAATTGCTCTTGTAGTGCTTGGACAGTGCGCTCTTTGAAGTCGGGAACGGATGCCGCATCGGCGCAGCGTTCGAGCACGTCGAACGCGAGCTCGTAGTCACGCGGTTCCAGGACTTTGCGTATTGGGGACCTGGTCGACGGGGGTGCGGAACGGGTGTTCCGAAGGCCTGTCGAACTGTCCCCCATAGTGGACTGGGTCACAGTCGAAATAGTAGCTAATTTCGGTCACAGAGTAAGAGGTTCACCTGCGTACCCGACGGTAGGTGCCGGTCGGTGCACTACGCCTCGGTCACTACACGATTCGAGTGAGGAACAATGTCTGATTCTGAATGGACCACTCCCAAATGGGGAGCAACGGAAGTGCTTCCGTTGCCCGGCCGCTTCAACTCCATGGTGCGGACGTTGGCGGCGGACCGTATCGCCGCAACCGGAGCGCAGTGGAAGGACATCGTCTTCGAGCGTCAATTCGAATTGTTCTCGCGCGCAGACGCTGACGCGATCGAGAAGGAAGTCCTCGACTCCGGCTACCGCTTCGACTTCTCGGCAACGGTGTCACTCGAATCCGAACCGGAGAAGTACCGGCGACCCGAACGTGAAACCTCAGGATTCACCGAGGAGCGGTCGGCAGACGGCCGCCGGCAGGTCGGTGTCGGTGACAACGTCATCAGCAAACCGCAGACGGTCGTCGGCCCTGTAGCCCTGATCTCCACGATCGAACAGGTGATGGACTACCTGACCGACGGGGTGCCGGCCGGCACCATCGCAGTGATCGACGATTCGGGCGGCACCCTGACCGCCCCGATCATCGAGGGCTTCGCGGGGGTCATCTGCCTCGGCGGCACGGTCCGCTCTCACCTGGGGATCCTCGCTCGGGAGTACGACGTGCCCACCCTGATGAACTGCAAGATCGACGAGCTCCGGGACGGAGATCTGGTCGAGCTGGAGGTGACCGCGACACCTCCCGCCTCGGATGCATACGAAACCGGCGACATCGGGCACGCCCGAATCTGGCTGATCGAAAACGAGGGCTGAACCATGGCGAAGCTGAACTACCGGTCCCTGCTCGAGACCAACAACTACGTACGGAATCTGTCCGACACCACCTACTGGCTGTGCATCACCCGCACAGTGCAGGAATCGAAACTCTTCCCGATGAGCCCATACATGCTGCTGAGCTATCTCAACAGCTTCTATCGGCTGCCCACTCAGCTGAGGGAGATCGACGCGATCACCCCCGCAGAAGAACTCGGCGACCGTGCGCGCGAGGTCAGTCTCAAGGTCAACACCGTCAACGGTGCCTGGGGCATGCCCACCTTCTACCTCCTCGGCCGGGAAATGCTGATGAACTGGGGTTTGATCCGGCCTACGGACGCAGTCGACGATGTCGTGGACGTGCTCGACTTCTCGCGACGGTTCAATCTCGCGTACCACCGCAACGACGGTCATCTCACCAACAAGGAATTCGGCGACCGCAGCCAGTTTCTTCCCGAGCGCACCCTGCAGGTCTTCGAAGCCGATCTGCACGGGGTCACCCCCGGTGACCGTCTGCACACTGCAGCCACCAAGCTCATCGCCCAGTTGTCGCAGTTCGCGTTCCTCGCGCACTGCGAGTGTCGCATCGGCCTGCACAACAGCGGTCCGTACAACTTGGGCAATGACCGGCAGATGATCGTCCGGGACTTCTTCGATCTCACCGAAGGCGACTACCCCTGGCTGGATGGCATCGCGACGCAACTGCCGTTCAACAATCTGACGATCCCAATTGTCTTCAAGGACACGAACTTCCACCTGATGGATGACTGGGCATCGTTCGAAGCCGAGCCGAGTTACAACGCCTCCAACATCGTGGCCATCGGCATGTACAGCTCGGATGCACTGACCGACGGCTACGTGCCGGTCGGAATGGACAATGCCGACACCTTGGCCGACACCATGGAGCAGTACCGCGAGATCCTCAACGAAGCGACCACCGACCTGTGGAAGCGCATCGCGTCCTGGTCGCGGGAACAGATGATCGACGCCGGCGCCCTCGTCTACTCCTCGGTAGGCAAGGATTTCGCGCACCTGGCCGGAACCTACCGCCAGGACGACTGGCTCCAACTCGACGAGCGGGTCCAACGCTTCAAGCCCCTGATGAACGACGAGTACGGCCGCGACCACCTCGGCGAGATGGTGGGTCTGCTCGGGCTGCCGCACCAGTCCGCCAACGAATACACGATGGCGCGCTACTCGTCGCAGAGCCGGAACATGATCAACGGCATACCCTATTCGGTACTCACCGATGACGACTACGCCCCGACCGTAGGCGACCACTTCTCCGGCTCGAGCAGCCTGCCCGTCAAGACCGGGCTGTGGACAACCAGCGCCGGCCGGATCGACATCGACGACTACAACGCACGCGCGCGCGGGCTCACTCCGGCAGTCCTCGACGGCGCGCACCGCTACCGCGACGAGGAGTGGGTGAAATGGCACCACGGTAGCGAGCAGGCCGACGAACTGTACCGCCTCACCCAGCGTGGCTCGCGCAATCTCGAAGGACGCGGTTCCGCGCTGAGGCGTGCCGACCTGCCGAGTCCCGGTGACACGAAGGGCGACGATCATGCAGATCGGTGACCTGATCCGCCGCGCCGGCGCGCAGTTCGGTTCGGCCCCGGCGTTGATCCACGAGGACCGGGTGGTGAGTTTCGCCGAGTTCGACGAACTCACCGACCGACTCGGCAATGCCCTGCTGGCCGCCGGTCTCACCGCCGGTGACCGGGTTGCAGTGCTCATGCCCAATGGCATCGACGGCGTCGTCGCCTACTATGCGATTGCGAAAGCGGGATTGGTGCGAGTTCCGTTGAACGTTCGCGAGACCGCCTCCGAGCACGCGTACAAGATCGATGATTCGCAGGCCCGCGCCCTGATCCATGCAGGAGACCCGCCCGCATCGGTCGAGGTGATGATCACCGCCGACGAACTGCCCGGTCTCATCGCGGGCGCCTCGTCCGACCCGTGCAACGTACGGCGTGCGCAGGATGCACCATTCCGTCTGGCCTACACCGGTGGGACAACCGGAAAACCCAAAGCGGTGGTCCTGACCACGCGGAGCGAACTCGCGGAGGTCGCCAACTTCCTGGTCGACCTGCTTCCCAACCTCCGACCGGATTCGGTGATGTTGCATGCAGCCCCCATCACTCACGGCAGCGGCGCGTTCTTCCTGCCGCATCTGGTCAAGGGCGCTCCGAACGTGATCCTGCCGAAGTTCACCTCCGCAGCATTCCTCGATGCAGCAAGAAAGTGCGGAGCCACAACGACATTCATGGTGCCGACGATGATCGCGCTGCTTCTTGAGGATCCGGACACGGCGACAGCCGATCTCGCCCTCGAGCGCCTGTGCTACGGCGGGGCTCCGATCGCCACCAGCGTGCTGCAGCGCGGCCTCGATGTGCTCGGACCGGTGTTCGCACAGCTGTACGGGCAAGCCGAGGCTCCACTGGCGATCACGTGCCTGCAACCGTGGGAACACACACCGGAGCGGCTCACCTCCGCCGGCAAGCCCTACACCTTCGTCGAAGTCCAGATCCGTGACACCGACGGCAACGTCCTCGGTCCCGGCGGGGTGGGGGAGGTCCTCACCAGAGGACCGCACACCATGAGCCGGTACTGGCGACGTCCCGAGGCAACCGCCGAGACCATCGAACCGGACGGTTGGCTGCACACCGGCGACATCGGACGGTGGGACGACGACGGCTACCTGCATCTGCTCGACCGTCGGCACGACGTGATCATCTCGGGCGGTTTCAACGTGTACCCGCGTGAAGTCGAAGACGCCCTCCTGACTCATCCCGCTGTGGTCGAAGCCGCGGTCGTGGGCCTTCCCGACGAAAAGTGGGGTGAACGGGTCGCGGCTGCCGTGGTCACCCGCAGCGACACGCGTCCCGAAGAGATCCTCGAGTTCTGCGCGGACCGGTTGGCCGGATTCAAACGCCCGCGTGCCATCGAGATCTGGCCCGCAATCCCTACCAGCCCCGTCGGCAAGTCGCTGCGCCGCGAAGTACGCGACCGGATGGCCGCGGCCCGACAGTGACCCGCGGACCAGCACCGAAAGGACCCCAAATCATGCTCGATCCCTATGAGCTCACCGTGCATACCCTGACCCTGCGCCAACTCGGCTCCGCCGAGGATCTCAGCAACATCAACGGTCTTCCGGTCGACGACGTCGAAACGGCGCTGGAAAAGGCCGTCGTCGAAGGCACCGTCATGGCCGCGCGCGGAAACCACATGATCACCCCCGCCGGCCGTGAATTCCTCGACGGCGTGTACCCGCGCACGTTTGCTGCGCTGCGCGCCGACGCTGCCGTCACGGCAGCGATGGATGCCTTCGAAACCGGCGTGAACAAACAGATTCTCGCCCTGACCACCGACTGGCAGACCATCGAGATCGACGGCGACCGGGTTCCCAACGATCACGGCGACCCCGAGTACGACTCCAAGATCATCACCAAACTCGCTCGGGTGCACGAGAAGACCTACAAGGTCCTGCGCCCGCTGGCCGACGCCGACCCGCTCGTCGATCGATTCCTCGACCGGATCGGCGACGCTCTCGTCCGAGCGGAAGGCGGCGAAACCGACTACGTCAGTGGGGTCCGGGTCGACTCGATGCACACCGTCTGGTTCCAGATGCATGAACACATTCTTCGGCTGACCGGAAGGGAACGTCCGGAATGAGTACCACAACGAGTTTGCAGTGGCTGGTCGTACCGGAAGAGATTGCGGCCGAGCCGAGTCGGGATCTGGTGGGCGGAAAGGCCTGGAGTCTGTGGCGCATGCGGTCTCTCGGACTGCGGGTTCCTCCTGCCTTCGTCGTCACCACCGAGGCATGCAAGGCGTATTTCGCGGACGGTCACATGCCCGACGGCCTCGACGAGGAGCTGGTCGCGGGAATCCGTTTCCTGGAACAGAAACTGGGCCGCACTTTCGGTGGTAGCGAACGTCCATTGCTCGTCTCGGTGCGATCGGGCGCTGCCGTGAGCATGCCGGGCATGATGGACACGATCCTCGACCTGGGATGCAACGACACCGTCGAGGCCGCCCTGGCGGCCGAGAGCGGCGATCCGGAGTTCGCTGCCGAGGTGCACCGCCGATTCACAGGGTTCTACGGCCGGCTGGTGCTGGGGTGCACCGAAGAACTCGACGAATTGCCCGACACCGCCGCCGTACGTGCGGCCATCGCCGAGGATGTCGATGCGACCGTACCGGCAGACCCGTGGGAACAACTCCGCGCCGCTGTGGCGGCGGTGTTCGAGTCGAGTCGCTCGCGACGTGCGTTGGCCTACCGCAAGCACTACGGCATTCCCGACGACCTCGGAACGGCGGTCACCATCCAGGCGATGGTGTTCGGCAACCTCGACGACGATTCCGGTACCGGTGTGCTCTTCACCCGTAACCCCGTCGACGGCACCCGAGAGCCCTACGGCGAGTATCTGGCCGGAGGGCAGGGGGAGGACGTGGTGTCCGGACGGATCACGCCGGAACCGTTGTCCTATCTCGCCGCTCGCTGGCCTTCGGTGCACGCCGAACTACTGGAGGCTGCGGAGTGTCTCGACCGTGAAGGTCGCGATGCGCAGGACATCGAGTTCACTGTCCAGAGTGGCGAACTGTTCCTGCTCCAGTCGCGACCGGCGAAGCGGACCGCCCGAGCAGCGGTGCGTATCGCGGTCGCGCTCGTCGACGAGGGCGTTCTCGAACCGGAGGAAGCTCTGTCGCGGGTGACCGCCGATCAGATCCGGACCCTGTTGCGGCCCGAGATCGCCGCCGGGGCCGCCGACGATGCCGAGGTGCTTGCCAGCGGTGTGCCTGCCAGTCCTGGAGTGGCGACGGGACCGGTGGTGGATACTCCGGAGGCCGCCCAGGCCACCCCCGGTTCCATCCTGGTTCGTAAGTCGACCAGTCCCGACGACGTGCACGGCATGATCGCCGCTTCTGCGGTGATTACCGAGCAAGGTGGGTCGACCTCGCATGCTGCGGTTGTCAGTCGAGCGCTGGACACACCGTGCGTCGTTGGATGTGGCGCCGGTACGGTTGCGGCTCTGGTGGGCCGTACCGTCACGGTCGATGCGACGACCGGTCGCGTCTACGCCGGTGAGCTGCCGACCTCGGCTGCGGATGAAAGTGAGGATCACGATCTACGTCGCCTCACCGATTGGGCCGAACGCGCCGCGCCGTTGACGGTGAGCACGACTGCCGTGCTCGAGCCGGTGTTCGATGCAGATGCGGCGGTCGAGGACCTCGGCGGCAAGCTGCCCGACATTCCTGCCGGAACCAGATCTGTTCGCGGAGGGATTTTCTGCACCCTCGATGGTGTGCGTGCCGCGATGGATGCGGGCGTCGAGGAAATCGTCACCGCCCGTCGGCTTCCGGTGCTGCTCGCTGCCGTCGCACATCACAGGAGAATTTCATGACCACACCGGAGCGTGTCACCTACCGCGAAGTGCGGGAGATTCTGCGTACCTTCCGCGACTCCGGCTGGGCTGCCATGACGCTGGAAATGGACGGTATGCGGATCACCGTGGGTAAGGACGGTCCGCCGACGGCCCGGGAACGTTCCCTCGCCGAGGCACCCGCACCCGTGCCACAGGCGGCATCGACCACCGTCCCGGCGATGACACACACACCGCCGCTCGACACAGCCGACACCGGGACCGCTGCCGACGCCGGGAAGGGCGCCGACACCGTACCTGCCGCACAAGGTGCGGTACCGACGGCACCGGCGGACACCACCGGCTGCATCGAGGTCACATCACCGACGGTCGGTGCGTTCTGGGTGGCGCCGAGCCCGGGTGAACCGCCGTTCGTGCAGGTCGGACAGAAGGTCGAGGCCGGCGAGCAACTCGCGATCGTCGAGGTGATGAAGCTGATGAATCCGATCGTCGCACCGCAGAGCGGCGAGATCGTACAGATCTGCGCCAAGAACGCCGATCTCGTCGAGTTCGACCAGGTGCTGTTCTTGATCAGGCCGAGCGATGGCTAGCCCGTCGAGCCTGGCGGTCACGGTCTCCGAGGACATTGCGCTGCGGCGAGTCCTGATCGCCAATCGCGGTGAGATCGCGGTGCGTGTCATCCGGGCGTGCCGAGAACTCGGTATCGAAACGGTGGCCATCACCTCGACGGTGGACAGGGACGGGCTCGCGGCCCGGATGGCGGACCGTGCGGTATGCATCGGACCACCGCCTGCCGGGGACAGTTACCTGTCCATTCCTGCGGTGCTTACCGCAGCGCTCGGAACCGGTTGTGATGCTGTACATCCGGGATACGGATTTCTCTCCGAGAATCCCGAGTTCGCTGCGGCGTGTGTTGCCGAAGGGCTGGTGTTCGTCGGTCCTCGGCCGGACGCGGTGGCCGAGGCCGGTGACAAGGCGCGAGCGCGGGAACTGGCGCGCTCGGCGGGGATACCGGTGCTGTCGGGATCCCCGGTGCTCGACTCGACCGAGGCTGCAGTCGCGGCGGCCGCCGAGCTGGGATATCCGGTTCTGGTCAAAGCTGCTGCCGGAGGTGGCGGACGCGGGATGTCGGTCGTCGAGAATGAAGCCGAACTTCGCGCACGCTGGTCGTCGGCGGCCGCCGAAGCGCAGTCGGCGTTCGGTGACGGCCGCACCTATATCGAACGGTTCATCCGGAACGCCCGACACATCGAGGTACAGGTCCTCGGCGACAAGCACGGCTCGGTGATCCATCTCGGTGAACGGGACTGCACACTCCAGCGCCGCCATCAGAAGGTAATCGAAGAGTCTCCTGCACCGAACCTGCCGGAGGAGGTGCGCCAGGCTATCCGGCGCAGCGGCGTCGCCTTCGCCCAGGCACTGGGACTCGACAGCGCCGGCACCGTGGAGTTCATCTACGACGCCGACACCGACGAATTCGCCTTCCTCGAGTTCAACGCCCGGATCCAGGTCGAACACCCCGTCACCGAGATGGTCACCGGCGTGGACCTGGTCGCCGAACAACTGCGCTCGGCCGCGGGCATCCCACTGCGGTTCACCCAGGACGACATCCACCTCACCGGACACGCGGTCGAAGTCAGAATCACCACCGAGGATCCCGCGCGGGGATTCCTCCCCCATCCGGGCACGGTCACACGATGGGAGCCGCCGACGGGCGAGGGGATCCGCGTCGACAGCCACTGCGAATCCGGTTATGTCGTCACTCCCTACTACGACTCCCTCCTGGCCAAGATCGTGGCGCACGGACCGGACCGGGACACGGCCGCAGACCGTATGGTGACCGCCCTGGAAGACCTGGGCGTCTCCGGTGTCCCCACCACCGCGGGATTCGCCCGGGTGTCGCTCGACCATCCGGACTTCCGGGCGGGCACCGTGACCACCGACTGGATCGCCTCTCGGGGCCTACCCCACTACTTGGAGAAGATCTCATGAGCTATCTGGACTGCGCCCCGCGCAATACCGACGGCAGCCGCCGCACGATCGACATCGTGGACCAGACGTTGCGCGACGGTCCGCAGAGTTGGTGGGGCATGCGCCTGCGCAAGGACATGGGCCTACCCATGGCCACGGATCTGGACCGCACCGGCTTCCACACCATCGATCTCGTCGGAAGCTCCATCTTCGAGGTGCTGGTGCGGCACTGCAAAGAGGATCCCTGGGACCAACTGATCTCACTGTCGAAGGCCATGCCGAGAACCACGGTGCGGGCCGGCACCCGGAGCAACGGCATCGTGACCTTCGGGCTCACGGCGGACAGCGTGATGGATCTGTGGGTGCAGCGGTTGTGCGCACACGGCATCGGCAGCTTCTGGATCTACGACGGACTGTTCAACATGGACAAGATCGGTCGGCTGGTCAAGACGGTGCAGGCCGAAGGCGCCCAAGCGATTCCGTGCATCCTCTATGCGGACACGCCCTATCACACCGATGAGTACTACGCTGCTCGCACTCGTGAGCTCGTCGCGACCGGTGCGGATGGGATCGAGCTCGAGGACGCTGCCGGTCTGCTCACCCCCGAACGCACACGGTCTTTGGTCGCCGCGATCAAGAGTGCAGCCGGCGATCTGCCCGTGGAGATTCACTTCCACAGCAACAATGCCATGGCGCCGGTGAACTATCTCGAAGGTGTGCTCGCCGGCGCTGATCGCGTGCACACCGCCAGTCGTCCACTGGCCGCTGGTGTGTCTCTACCGTCCACCGAGAACACGGTGGCGAACCTGCGCTATGCCGGATTCGACGTCGATCTCGACGACTCGTACTTCGCTGCCGTCGAGGAGCACCTGCTTCGGGTGGCCGACTACGAGGAGCTGCCGGTGGGTCAGCCCGCGGAATACTCCTTGTTCCAGTATCGGCATCAGCTGCCTGGTGGGATGGCCGGCACGTTCAAAGCGCAGCTGCGTGATCGTGGCATGGAGGACCGCTTCGAAGAGGTACTCGACGAAATGTCGGTGGTACGTGAGGAACTGGGTTATCCGGTGATGGCGACGCCGTTCTCGCAGCTGGTCGGCACGCAGGCGGTACTCAACGTGGTGACCGGATCGCGCTATTCGGTCGTACCGGACGAGGTGATGATCTACGCGAACGGCTTCTACGGCAAACCCGTCGCTCCTCTCGATCCCAATGTCCTCGACAAGATCATGAGCTCGCCCAAGGCGAAGAGCTTCGAGAACTGGGAGCCTCCGCAGCCCAGCCTTGCGGACCTGCGTGCAAAGTTCGGTGGATCGATCAGCGACGACGAACTCATTCTGCGGCTTCTGGTACCGGAAAGCGATATCGACGTCATGCGCGCAACTCCTCGACGCCAACGTGACTTCTCCCCGACGAGCAGGCAGACGCGTTATATCCAGGACCTGGTCGAGACGGCGGTCGGTGCCTACTTGCACATCGAGGCCGGCGACTTCTCGCTGACTTTGGAAGGTGACCACTGATGAGCGACCTCGGAGTGGGTCGGCCCACCAAGCGGCGGGCCGGTTCGGCAGTCGGAGGTCTTCCGGTGGCCGATCCGCGGCCGACGTTCGACGGTGAGGCCGTACTCGGAACGCGGTGCGCCAAGTGCAGGTATCCGACTGCTCAGCAAGGACTTCCGTGGTGTCCGGCGTGCTACGGGGCCATGGACGATGCTCGTTTCGCTCGGACCGGACAAGTCTGGTCATCCACGGTGGTGGCGATCCCGGTCGGTACGCATCGACCCCCGTTCGGTTTGGCCTACCTCGATCTCGACGATGGACCCCGCGTGCTCGTCCATCTTGCGGAACCGGCCGTGCTCGAACCCGGCGCTCGTCTCGAGATCACCGGAACAGACGACGGCAACCTTGTTGCGTCCAGAGAGGTGCAGTGATGGAACAGGCGATGTTGTGGGGCGTGGGAACCTCCGCCTACGGCAGGTTCCCGGACCGAAGAGTGGAGTCGCTCGCCTGGACGGCAGTGGCCGAGGCGGTCCGGGATGCAGGTATCGAGCCGGGGGAGATCGATGCGATCATCGTCGGTTCGGTGTTCGGTCCACCGGGGGTAGCCACCCGGGTCCAGCGAGGTCTCGGAATTCCGGCCGTTCCGATGTGGACGGTCGAGAACGCTTGTGCCAGTGGAACGAGCGCCTACCACGAGGCAGTCGAAGCGGTCCGTCTGGGCAGGTTCGGTTGCGTGCTGGTACTCGGCGTGGACCAGATGTCGACGCTCTTCTCCGGGGCAATCGTTCCCGAGGCCACCGATCCCGAAGGGGCGTCGTCGTTGCCGCTGCCCGGTCTGTATGCCCTTCAGGCACAACGCTATGTGGGGGAATTCGGCGTAACCCCCGACCAGCTCGCCGCCGTCGCCGTGAAGAACAAGCGCAACGGTACGGACAATCCGCGTGCCCAACTGCGGGACGCAGTACCGACAGTGCAGGAGGTGTTGGACTCTCGCATGATCGCGGAACCTCTGACGTTCCTGCAGTGCTGCCCCACCAGCGATGGTGCGGGGGCTGCGATCGTCGGAGGCGACCGGGGCAACCCGAACGACCTGCGCATCGAATCGTCCGTCCTGGTCTCCGGTGCGTTGTGGGATCACCGTAGCGAGGAGGCGTGGGGGTACGCGAGCGTGGCGCGCGCTGCCGAGAAGGCGTTCGCTGAGGCCGGCCGTACTTCCCAGGAGATCGATGTACTCGAAGTGCACGATGCCTTCACGATCGGCGAGATCATCACCTTGGAGGCCTTGGGGCTTGCCCCGCGTGGTAAGGGTGCCGAACTTGCCCCCTCCGGGTACACCACGCGTGACGGAGTCCAGCCGGTCAATCCGAGTGGGGGATTGTTGTCTCGTGGGCACCCCCTCGGCGCCACCGGGATGGCGCAGCTCGCCGAGATTTCGTGGCAGCTGCGTGGACGTGCCGGCGCCCGTCAGGTCGCGCGGCATCGGGTCGGTCTGGTGGAGACCATGGGGGGAGGGGCGGCCGGAATGGACGGCAATGCCTGTGTGATCACGATCCTCTCGACCCAATCATGACGTCCTCGTATGCGGGACTGCTGGGGTTTCGGGACCTGGGCGGGTTACGAACGAACGACGGTGGCCGCGTTCGATACGGCATGCTCTACCGCAGTGGAACACCCCAATTCTTGGATCTGCACACAGCCCGCGAATTGATAGCCGCGACCGGAATACAAGCCACGATCGATCTACGTCTGCCCCATGAGATCGCGGCGGAAGGACGTGGTCCGCTCGACGAGTTGCGGGTGGCCCATCTTCCGAACCCGTTCAGCATTCCTGACACGGTCGCCTCGGACTCGGCTGTAGCTCCTATGGTCGGCGACGATCCTCTCGTCACGAGATACCTTTCGTACCTGGATGCAGACGCAGCAGGGGTTGTGGCGGTGCTCTCCCGTCTGCTCGAACCGGCCACGCTTCCGGTGCTGGTGCACTGCACCGTCGGCAAGGACCGAACCGGAGTCGCGATCGCGCTGGTGCTATCTGCGATCGGCGTGCGGCGTCGAGACATCGTCGCCGATTACGCGGCCGCTACCGACGACGTGGTCGCGTCGATGCGCAGATTGCGCGAGATGGCCTCGTACGGATCCGCGGCCGATCTCTATCCGCTGGAAGCGTGGACTGCTCCGCCGGATGCGATGGAACGCTTTCTCGACTGCGTTGATCAGGAGCACGGCGGAGTGTCGGCGCTGCTTCAGCGACATGGGGTAGGGCGCGAGGCGGTCGAGAGGTTGTCGAAGCTTCTCGTCACCTATGACATCACCGAAACGGAGGAAGACGATGCAGGTGAATGAAAGTCGAGTCATCGCCGCAGACCCGGCGAAGGTGTGGAAGGTCGGTGGCGACACCGCGAATGTCGCGGATTGGATTCCCGCGCTGGAAAGCTCGTATCAGCGTGGGGACGTGCGGTACACGACGTTCGCCGGTGGAGGCGGTGAGGCCGTCGAGCGGATCGTCGAGCACGACGATCAGAAGAGACGGTACGTGTACGACTATGTCTCGGGTCCCTTGGCTCTCGAGTCGTACCGGTCGGTCTTCGCGGTGGTCGATCATCCTGATGGTGCTCGAATCACCTGGGACGCGGAATTCAGGTGCGCTTCTGCTGAGGAGGATATCGCTCTGGCCCAGTCGATCTCGGAGATCTACCGTGCGGCACTGGATGAACTGGAGAACCGCCTCGTTCACGATCGGATGTGAGTGATCTCTGGAGACGAGCGACCCTTCGACCGAGCCTGGTCGAAGGGTCGCTCGCTTTCACAGGTGCGGCCACGCTATGGCCGGGGTCTGTCATGACGGCGGTTCGTCACGCTTCCGGCATGCGTTCGCGTCACGGTTCCATTCGTCGTAAGCCATGTCGAGAGCAAGGCTTTCGAGTTCTGCCACGACATGGAGGATCGAATGTGCCGGATGTCCGAGGAGCTTATCGGGCTGGGTGTTACGGGTCATCGCTTACCACGCTGTCGTCATGCCGCGTGTCGCCTGCGGACGCGGAAATGTCGTGCAAGCGAAACTGTTCGAGGTTGCACGTCTTCGACGTCGATCAATTCAGGGGTGTGCTGATTCTATCTGTGGTAAGCGAATATTTCACGAATATTCACATGAAGATCCGTTGGGGGAACTGCCGATTGCACCGATACGCAGTAGCTGTCGCCTGCATGTCGGGGCCCAGGTGTGCGCCACCCGGCGGGCCTTCTGCGCGATGGTGCGGTTGTCCCGTGCTGACACATCTCGACCGCGACGGCCGCGTATCGGAGGGGTAGGTGCACCCGTCGTGCAGGTCGACGTTCGGCAGGCCAGACGCCGTTGCGGTCGTGGCTGCGTACGCGGATTTTGCGATCCCGTAGTCGACCACGTAGTTGCCCCGCTGTCGAGATATGCGCAGCGAGCCATTGTGATTCCAGTCATATGCAGGTACTTGTCGTACCCACATGGAAGGAATCCTCGGATGACACTCACCGCACCTGTTCTCTCGACGGACCAGCAGCGTGCCCGCGGAGCGGAGTATCTCGATCGTGCCCGTGAAGTAGCCAAGGTCATCGACACCGAAGCAAACGCTATCGAAGCCGAGGCGACGATCACGCGGCCTGTCTACGAGGCGCTGGCCGAGGCAGGCTTGTTCTGGATCCTGGTGCCTGAGGAGTACGGTGGCGCCGGCCTCGACATCGTCAGTGCCTTCAAGGTTATCCAGGAGCTCACGCGCGCCGACGGTTCCACAGGTTGGGCGTTCATGGCCAACTCGTGCAGCACCGGTGTGGCGGTCGGTTACACGAATCCCGAGGGCGCTCGCGAGATGTTCGCCGGCCTCGACAAGGGCATCACCGCGGGAATGATCGTCCCCACGGGTAAAGGGGTCCGAGTCGAGGGTGGATATCGTGTCACCGGCCGCTTTCAGTTCGCCAGCGGCTCGGCGCATGCATCCTGGATCGGTGCCGGCTTCGTCGTCCACGACGACCAGGGCAATCCTGTCGTCGATGCGGACGGTCAGCCCGAGGCGCGGATCGCGTGGATTCCCAAGGAGAAGGTCGAGTTCCTCGGCAACTGGAATGTCATGGGCATGGTCGGCACCGGTTCGTTCGACTACCAGGTGACCGACGAGTTCGTGCCGGAGCGGTTCACCATGGATACCTTTTCGACCGTCCCGGTCCGTCCCGAGCCGGTCTACAAGCTCGGGCTCCTGGGCATCGGCGTGGGTGGCCACGCACCGGTGGCGCTGGGACTCGCCGAGCGCGCCTTGGAGGAGATCGCCCGCATCGTGTCGGGGAAGGTGCGGCCCGGATACGACGGTTTCGTCGGTGACTCCGATGTCTTCCGGATCGAGTTCGCGCGTCACGAGGCCCTGTACAAGGCTGCGTGTGCGTACGTCTACGAGGTGTTCGGGGATGCGGAGGACACGGCGGCGGCGGGATTGCCCATCTCGGAGGAGCAGCATGCGCGGCTGCGGCAGGCTGCGACCTGGGTGCAGGAGGTTGCCGGCGATGTTGTGATGTTCGCGCATCGTTGGGCCGGTAGCGCGACGGTGCGTACCCCGAGCGTTCTTGGGCGGTGTGTCCGTGATGCGGCTGTCGCCACTCAGCACGCCTTGATCGACCGCATGACGTTGAGCGACGCTGCCGGGGCGATCCTGCCCGGCTACCAGCAGAGCTGATCGGCGGTTTTCCTCGGGTGTTCGCCCGGGTCGTTGCGGCGACCCGGGCGAACAGGCCCGTTCAGTTCGAGGAGAGTGCTCGAGGTACTTCGGTTCGTCGAGACAGACACAGCTTGCGTAGGAGGTGCTCAACATGTCCCTCCACTGTCCGAGGTGAGAGCACCAGCTTCTCGGCGATCTGTTTGTTCGTCAGGCCCTGCGCAACCAATTCGGCGACCTCTCGTTCGCGGGGTGAGAGAAGCTCGAGTTGCGAGGTGTCGGCGGTAGCGGTGGCGCGGGTGATGAGACTGCGGTCGGGGGCCGGATGGTCGTCCTCGGTGCGGTCCTCGTCGAAGATGTAGGCAAGTAGTTCGGGGGCGGTCATGGCTTGTCCTCGGGCCCACGCGGCATCGAACGCAGAAGTGCCGATATGGCTTCGTGCCGTGTCGACTGCGCGTTCGCGCAACGTATTCCAGTGGTCTGCACCGTAGAGTTGTTGACCGATCGAACCCCACATGGACGAGGCGGCGCCCAGCACGACGGCGGCACGCGCACCGTGGCCCTGCTCGGCGAGTGCCCATCCGAGCAGGTCCGCCATCACGGTCTTGCCGATGGGGTCGGCGAACTCTCGCTGGTATCGCAGTGCTTCGAGGGCTCGCCGGACAGCGGTGTCGGGGGCGTTCTCGAGCAGTGCAACGTGGCCGAGTCCGTAGGTCGCGTAGGAGTGGAACCACAGCTCGCCGATCTCGTCCGTCTTGATGAACACGCGGCTGAACGCGTCCGCGGCGCCGGCTACGTCCTGTATGGAGCAGAGAAGCATGCCTCGATGGATCTGCAGCATCGATACCAGTTCCGGCTCACAGCCGTACAGTTGGTAACCGCGTTCTGCTTCGTCGAGGTATGCCATCCCGGAATCGGGTCGGCCGGCGAAGAAGTCCCTCAGTCCGGCGATATGGACCGCGAACGACCTGGTGACCGGATCTTCGCGGTCGCCGGCGAGCTCACGTGCTCTGCGTAGGGTGAAGTCGGCGGCGTCTCGATCGCCTTGCAGTGTTTGGACCAGTGCGAGCACGGTGAGGATGCGTCCTCGTGCGGTCCTCGAGATGCCGGGCAGGTCGAGTGCCTGTGTCAACCACATTCGGTGTTCACGTACGGAGATTCCGCATGCCCATAGGAATCTCGAGGATCCCAGGGTGTCGGCGGCCCGTTGAACGAGTGCGGGATCGGTGGGGTCGTTCATCACCGAATGCAGCGCTGCGCGGATGTTTCCGCGGTTGATCGACACCGCGGTTGCGCTCGCCAACTGTTCGGGCCCGTACCAGGACGCTGTCGATTCTTCGATAATGCGTGCGCAGTACTCGAGTAGTTTCGTGTGCATGTTTCGGCGTTCCGGGATGGTCAGTTTGCCCCATCCGTACTCGCGTATCGATTCGAGCAGTCGGAAGCGAACACCGTCCTCCGATGTCTCACGCACAACCACGGACTTGGCGACGAGGGCCGCGGCTGCTTCCATGATCTCGTCCTCGGACAGGACGTCGTCGGAGCACACTGCTACTGCTGTGGCAAGGTCGAAACTGTCGGCGAAGACGGAGGCTCTGCACCACAGGGTGCGTTCGGTTTCCGAGCACAGTTCGTAACTCCAGTCGATCGTGGCCTGCAGGCTGCGATGTCGCGGTGTGCGTCCGCGTGCGGAAAAGGTCAGCATCGACAGGCGCCGATCCAGTCGCTCTGCCAGGTCTTCGACGGATAGGACGTTGAGGCGGGTGCATGCCAGTTCGATGGCCAGGGGTAGTCCGTCGAGTCGCTGACAAATCCGTCTGACGGCGTCCACATTCGAGTCGTTGAGTGCGAATCCCGAAAGCACCGACTCGGCGCGGTTCGCGAACAGTTCGACGGCTCCCGATCCTGTGCTGCCGTACGTCGGCAGGGGAGGGAGATGGAAGACGTACTCGCCGGGAATGGCCAGGTATTCGCGTGAAGTGGTGAGGATCCGAAGGTTGCTGGTTTCTTCGATCAGGCGGCTCGCGAGGGCTGCGACCCCTTCGACGAGATGTTCGCAGTTGTCGAGGATCAGCAGCATCCTCCGATTGCGTAAGTACTCGATGAGGATGTCGTCGGCGGAGTTTTCCGGCCCGTCGCGGGTTTCGAGTCCGAGTCGATCGGCGATCGCCTGGCTCAACAAGTTTTCGCTTCGCAGGGAAGCGAATTCGACGAAGCGTACACCGTCAGGAAATGCCCGTCGGTATTCTTCTGCGGCGCGTATGGCGAGTCGGGTCTTTCCGATTCCTCCGGGTCCGACCACGGACACCAGTCGGTGATCTCCGAGGAGCCGACGGACTTCACGCAGCTCGTGGTGTCGTCCGATGAAACTGGTGGGTTGCTGCGGAAGCCCGGTCCCGGTCGAAGGATTTTCGAAAGCGGGGGTGGTCATCTCGGTCTTGATCTGGTTCACCTTGCGTACGAGAAGTGTGCGGGAGTGGCCCCACTCGATGCATCTGCCGATCTCTGCGGTCGAGATGTCCGGAGTCCGGTGGAGGAGGTCTCGGATGCGTGCATCCGCTTCATCGGCAACCGAGCCCTTCAACCTTCGGTGGTCGTTCGGCGGTTCGGGCATGGCGAGAGCTCGGCGCACCGTGTTCCGGGAGATGCCCAAGCGCTGGGCGATGCCCTTGATCGATTCGCCTTCGCCGCGGCATCGGTGGATTTCGGACCATTCGTCGGTGTTCACCGCACCTCCTATGAGACGTACATCACTCTGCTGGGCGGAGGTGATGCGCCGCAACAAGGGGGGTCAAGATGTGTCATCAACGACTCTACGCAGGGTGTCCATTACCCGATATTTCGGGATAGAAGCCATGTGAGCAGCAAGAACGGCGATCGGGCCAGGGGGACCACCACCCCCGTACCCGGTCACGTGGTCGGACGGTTACCGGAGGCTTCCGTCATTGCAAAGGTGGGTGTGGACCACATTCGCCACCCACGCAGGTAGACCGATGACCCAGCAGAACGCCGACGCACTTACCAAGGCTTTCGCCGCAGCTGATCAGGGCGATCCCACGCCGCTACTGGATCTGTACGACGACTCGATGACGTGGGCCGGATTCACCTTCGACGGCTCGCAGCGGATCTACACCAAGGCGGAGTTTCTGGAAGGGCTCGGTGTGCTGGCCAAGCTCGACGCCTCGGCGAACGAAGTACTCAGCTGTGACGTGATCGATGACGAACTCGTGGTTGCCAAGATCCGGGCGTACCGCAAACTCGGCGATCACGAACTGGACATCACCATGGTCATGGGCCACCGTTTCGTCGACGGCAAAGTCGTGCGTGGCAACGATCTCGTTCCCTCCTCGTTCGAAGCGTTCTGGTCCGCGACCGGACTCGCCGGCTGACAGGGGAAGGCGATGAGCATCGCACAGCACCGCACTCGCACTACGGCTCTCGACGCCGCCCTCGAAGCACTACAGGCCGGTAGCCGGGTGTTGGCAGTGGATGATCTGAACGGCACCGGCATCGACATGATGATCCTGGCCGACCGGGCGTCGACATCCACCGTGGCCGAAATGATTCGTGAAGGAAGCGGATTCATCTGCGTCACCGTGAGTCCGTCCGATGCTCATCGCCTGTGCCTACCACCGATGACCTGGGACACCGGAACATCGTTCAGCGGACGGATGTGCGTGGCGGTCGATGCGGTAGAGGGCGTGACGACCGGCATCTCCGCACAGGACCGTGCGGTTACTCTTCGTACCCTGGGCGACCGGCGATCGACTCCCGCGTCATTCACCCGCCCGGGCCATGTGATCCCTGTCTTGGCATCGGACGAGAATGTCCTCAGCAGACCGCGCGTGATTGCGCAGGCTGGGAACCTCTGCACTGCGGCAGCGCCGGCGGGGCAGGGCTGTCCGGTGGCATTCACCTCCCTGGTGTCTCGCGTCGATCCGTGCCGCGATGCTGGCATCGACGAAGCTCGGCACTGGGACCTGCCCACGATTCGTTACTCGGACCTGCGGGCATCGATCGCCAGCAGTCATCCAGCCGTTGCATGAACGGCATTACCCACCGCACTCGACGTTCCTGGGAGGCCGACCGTCCATGAGCATCCCCAACTCGACCACCCATGCCGAAGTCGACCTACGGGCCGACTTCAAAGAGGCGATGGCGCACATGTGCGCACCGGTCACCGTCGTCACGACAATGGACGGCGATCGACCGCACGGCACGACTGTCAGCGCCGTGATGTCCTTATCGTTCGAACCACTGCTGATCGCAGTGGCGATGGCGACGACATCGGAATGCCTGTCCGCCATCACACGCGCCGGAAAATTCGGAGTCAACGTCCTCGCGGCGCAGCAACACTCCGTCGCCACAGGGTTTGCCACCAAGGGTGAAGACAAGTTCACGGGAACCATTTGGCACCAGCATGATTCGATACCGCGACTCGACGGGTCCGCAGTTTGGCTCTCCTGCCAGGTCGACCAGATCCTCCCGGGCGGCGACCACGCCATCCTCATCGGAGCCGTCACCGGCGTCGACGCCGACCCGGCCGCCGCACCACTGACCTACCACGGACGGCGGTTCGGAACGCACACTCCGCACTAGAAAGTGCTGCAGTCACCTTGCAGTCGAGAAGGATCAGACATTGAGTTTTCCGCCCGTTCTCCATGACCGGCTTCGTCTTCCTGTGGTCGCTTCACCCTTGTTCATCGTTTCCGGCCCTGATCTGGTTGTTGCACAATGCACCGCCGGTGTCATCGGATCGTTCCCCTCACTCAACGCCCGGCCCCAGCCGGTGCTACGTGAGTGGCTCACCGACATCACCGACAGGCTGGCGAAACACGACGCGAACAACCCGGAGACCCCGTCCGCTCCGTACGCGGTCAACCTCATCGTCCACAATTCCAACGCACGGCTCGAGGAGGACCTCGACACCCTCGTCGAGTTCGAGGTGCCGATCGTGATTACCTCGCTCGGTGCCCGCACCGACGTCAACGACGCCGTCCACTCGTACGGCGGCATCGTCCTTCACGACGTCATCGACAACACCTTCGCCCGCAAGGCTGTCGCCAAAGGCGCCGACGGTCTGATCGCTGTGGCCGCTGGAGCCGGTGGCCACGCGGGAACACAGTCCCCGTTCGCGTTGATCCAGGAGATACGTGCGTGGTTCGACGGCCCACTGGTGCTGTCCGGAGCCATCGCTCACGGCCGCGCCGTCCTCGCAGCGCAGGCCGCCGGAGCCGACCTCGCCTACATCGGATCCGCCTTCATCGCCAGCACCGAAGCCAATGCCGACCTCAGGTACAAACAGATGATTGTCGACTCGACCGCCGGCGACATCGTCTACTCGAACCGGTTCACCGGTATCCACGGCAACTACCTGCGAGGAAGCATCGAAGCGGCCGGGCTTGAGCTCGACGCCCTCTCCGACTCGCAGCCGGCTGTACCCAACTTCGGGATCAACGAGGACACCGGGCCGGATCCGAAGCCGCAGCCGAAGCCATGGCGCGATATCTGGGGCGCAGGCCAGGGCATCGGCGTTGTCGACGCCGTACTGCCGGCTGCAAGGATCATCGAACGTCTCAGTGCCGAGTATGCGCAGGCGAGAGCTGCATTGCCGTGACATCCAGATTCCAATGGGGTGCCGGACCAGACCGCGACTCGTCGGCTTAGGGTCGGACTTGCGGTTGCACGGGCGGGTTCCGGCATCGAAGGCGCGGACGCGCCTGGAGTTGCCCGAGTGGTTGTCGTACTGAACCGGAGGCGGCGTCATTCCGCCTGAGTTAGGACATTTCGCTTAGTGTCCCGATTCGAATCCGAGACGGGTAAAAATCTCCTGTTCAGCAGTCGGGATCTGTGGCGGGAAGTCCTGCACGGCCCCGCTGACGGCGTTAGAGGAGATCCGTAGCAGCCGCAGTTGCTTGAACAGCCGATGCCGTCACCGCCGGACTGACCAGCGAACACAACTCTGGGCAGGTTGAAAGACACGTGAACCGGATCATTCTGTGGAATCCGAGATGTCAAGGTCATTCTCGTGTGCGCTCGTCGACCGGGAAGATCGGTAGCAGGGTCGCGGTCGCCGGAACGCCGAGCTCACGTGGTGTCGCGCCGGTCGGTGTTGGAACGTCGACCAGCCGGTTCAGGAGATTGTCGAGGGCGATCTGCCCGTCGTCGACGGCTGCGCGTTCGTCGTCGTTGAGTGGGATCGCGGCGAGCATGCGCTGCAGATTGTCCTTGGCCTCCAGCAGTTGTCCCTTTCCAGATGCTTTGGGGGCGTAGAAGTCGCAGCGGGCGCATGCCATCCGGTGTGGGCATTGCTCGAAGAACGTGTAGGTGCAGTATCCGTGTCCGAGGTCGTAGTACTGCCACGGTGTGTCGCCACCCGCGGCGGCGCCGGAGGTGACGGCATCACGGTCGACGAGGACCTCGATGGTGCGGACGTTGCGGGAGAAGTATCCGGCGTCGGTGTAGGCCCGCGTCAGCGTCGTGGGGCTGATTTTCGCGTAGTACTGGGTCGATTGCGGCGAGCGGTGGCCGAGCCACGCTTGCAGCTCGAACAGGGTCATCGGCTCCTTCGCGTTGTAGAGCTGGCTGGCGATGGTGGATCGGGCCCGATGGCTGGTGATGTTGCCTCGGACGTCGGCGGTCGGGACACCAGCCTTGCGGCAGAGCATCGGGATGACCGTGTTGTTGATGTAGGACGAGGAGACCCGGCGGGCGCGGACAGCGAACAGCAGGTCGACTCGCTCGCCGGTGCGGCGATCGAGACACTGCGGTTGAGAGGGGCGCATCGTCTGCCAGGCGTCGAGCGCCTGACCGAGGATCGGGTCGACCGGCTTGGTGAACGCGGTGCCGGTCTTGTGCGCCGGAACATCGAGCAGACAGACCGCATCGCGTGCCAGCACCTGATCGGAGTCGCCGGCGAGGGGCTTGTCGTCGTGCTGCCAGCGGATGCAGCCGACCCGCAGGCGGGCGATCTCGTTGCTGCGCAGGCCGGAGAACAACCAGGTCAGCGTGATCGCGTGAACGAGTTCGAACGGGTAGAAGTGCCCGGACTGCGACTCGGGGAGATCGGCCTGCTCGAGGTTCAGTCCCGCCCAGAGCAGCTTGGCCCAGATGTCGTCGGCGATCACCCGGGGGTTCGGGCCGAGCAGCGCGGTGATGCTCCGTGGAGTGGCCAGTGCGCGCCCCGGGTCGAAGCGGCGAGACAGCCATTCCCATTCCTGACAGTCGGCGAAGAATCTCCGGATCGCCGCGAGTTGACCTTCCTTGGTCGAGGCCGCAAGCGGCTTGCCAAGACGCGCTTCGATTCCGGTGGTGCGGTGCACGTAGTCGCCGACGTTCATCCGGTCCACCGCCGCAACCCAGGCCGCGCAGGTCTGCCGGGTCCAGGAGGCCGGGTCCGCGGCGTCGGGCTGCTCGGCTTCGATCCAGCGGCCCACCTTCAACAGGCGGGACCGGACGTTGCCGCGTGCCCGCGGCGTCAATGTCGAGGTCGTGTACCAGCGTTCGATCCACTGCTGCCAGACCTGCGCCCCGCCGGCTGCTTGAGCAGTGCCGCGACCGGTCGTCGCGGGCGGCGGGGCGCAGAACCCGAGGGCACCCACCGCACGCTGCACGGCATGCAGAGTGTTGAGTCGGGCGCCGCCGAGCAGTCCGTCGCGGCGGACACGATCGAACAGGTCGGTGGTGAGGTCCTCGAGGTGCGGGCTGTGGTTGAGCAGGAATAGCTGGCAGGCCACCATCGGCAGCAGTGTGTCGTCGCTGTGTCCGAGCCGATAACCCCACTCGGCGAGCACCTTACGAAGCCGGGTGATCTCGCCGTCGACTCGGTCGCGTCCGAAGATCCGCCGCGACAGGGTCAGTCGTTGGAAACTTCCGAGCCGGTGAAACTCGGTGAACGAGCCCAGCAGGTAGGCGTGCGCTGCGAGGTAGGGGCGGACCTCGTCGCCGGCCCAGGCGGGTGCGTTCCGGTGGAACTCGGCCTGATCCCGGCCGAGTAGATGGGTCCATTCCTCCGGAGTCCAGGCCCAGAAGGTTCGCCGGATTTCGGCGGATCGCACCAGCAGCACGGCGACCGCATCGGCCATGGCGCGCCGCCGATGCGCGGTGGGAGGCGAATCCAGTCCCGCGTTGACCGTCTCCAGTGGTCGTAGCAGGCGTCCGATCACGTGCCAGCCCGGCGCGTTCGGATCGTGGCACTGCAGCCGCCGCAAGTTGTGCACACCGAGTTCACCGATGGCCCCCATCTCCTCGTCTCGGAGGTCAATCGTGGTGTCGAACTGATGCGCGACGAGCGGTGAGCACCATCGTGATTCGGAGTCAGAAGAGGCGGACTCCGACAGCGGTGCGGTCACCGCGGTGTTCCTGCTGCCGCGGCCTCCATGCCGGTGAGCATCGCGATGCGCCAGGCATGGATGTGGTCCATGCCGCGGCCGAGCTTGTCGGCCAGATCCCGCCCGGACAGGTGGATATACCGCAGCGTCGAGTCCGTGTGACGATGCCCGGCGAAGGCGGCGATCGTGTGCAGCTCCCAGCCCATCCGGGCCAGATCGGTCAGACACAGATGCCGTGTGGTGTGCGTCGAGAACCGCGGAACATCGGCGGTCAGGGCGATCCGTCGTACCACCTTCGACCACGTCCACAGACTCAGCGGCTGGGCGTGGTTGCGGCGGGACTCCGACAGGAACAGCGGTCCGCGTGTCCTGCTGAGGCCCGCCCGGTGCGCGAGATAGTTCGACAGCAGCACGCCGGTCGGAGCCGAGTAGGGCACAACTCGTTCGAGTCGGTTCTTCGTCGTCTCCGCCCTGATCCGCAGGGTGCGGTGGGCTGGGTCGAGATCGTCGGTGCGCAGCGAGCACAGTTCCTCACGGCGCAGCGCGGCATCGTAGGCCAGGGCGAGCATCAGGCGGTTGCGGACCGGTTCCTCGGCGGCGACGGTCAGGATGTCCGCCCACTGCTGCTCGCTGGGGATCCACGGCAGCTTCGTCAACCGGGGTACCAATCCGCGCTGATGGCCGCCGCCGCGTTGGCCGGGTGTGAAGCGGCCCCGGCCAACGGGATTGGACTCCCGCAATCCCTCTTCCATCAGGTGGTCGTAGAACAGCCGCACCGGCACCAGCCGCTGCGCAATGGTGGCGTTGGCCAGACCGGAGCCGGAATCGATCGACACTACATTCGCGCCACGGTGGCTGGGCCTTTCGGTCAACTCCCGCACATAGATGCCGACATGCGCCCGGCTCGCCGTGAGCGGATCGACACCCTCCCGCTCGCACATCTCCAGATACTCGGCAAGCCCTCGGGCGTAGGCGTCGATCGTCCGAGGCGCCCTCCCGAGATCGGTCCACAGCCGCAGCCACTCGGCCGCCTGCACATGCCGGCCCAGCACCGGCCACTTCTCCGCCAACACCACCGTGCCGCTCAAGCCATCTCCTCAGTTCCGTGGTCAACACCGAGGAGACATGCTCATCCCCACGGCCAGATTCCACGTAACTTTTA
>NZ_JBMBTE010000034.1:0-48289 GCF_048897285.1 Rhodococcus sp. O3 | reverse complement strand
GCCCGACTCCGCGGCCTACAACATCCCGATCCCGATGCGGCTGAGCGGAGCGCTCGACGTCGCCGCGCTCGAAGCGGCGGTCCGTGACGTGATCTCCCGTCACGAGGTCCTGCGCACCTTCTACCCCGAGATCGACGGCGCCGGCGTCCAGGAAGTGCTCCCGGCCGGGTGGCTGCCGGCCGGCCTCGAGCCGGTCCGGGTCGCCGACGAGAACGACCTGCGCACCCGGGTCGCGGAACTGCTGTCCGCGGGCTTCGACGTGACCGTGGCGCCGCCCGTGCGCGGCGCCCTGTTCCGGATCACCGAGGACGAGCACGTGCTCGCACTCGTCGTGCACCACATCGCGGCCGACGGTGTGTCGACCGGACCGCTGGCCCGTGACATCGTCCTGGCCTACACGTCCCGCGTCGGCGGGCAGGCCCCGGCCTGGAAGCCCCTCGAGGTGCAGTACGCGGACTTCGCGCTGTGGCAGCGCGAGGTCCTCGGCGACGAGGACGATCCGGAATCGCTGATCTCCACCCAGCTCGACTACTGGTCCGAGACCCTCGCCGGAACCCCGGACGTGCTGGACCTGCCCACCGACCGGCCCCGGCCGGCGGTGCGCACCGGCGTCGGCGGAACCGTCGACTTCGCGGTGCCCGCGGATGTCGTCGCCGGGATCAAGCGTGTGGCGGCCGAGCAGCGCGCCACGCCGTTCATGGTCGTGCACACCGCGCTCGCGGTGCTGCTGGCCCGGCTGTCCGGCAGTGACGACATCACGATCGGCACCCCGGTCGCCGGTCGCGGTGACGCCGCGCTCGACGACCTGGTCGGCATGTTCGTCAACACCCTCGTGTTGCGCACTCCGATCGACCCGGGCGCGTCGTTCCGTGACCTGCTCTCGGGAGCGTCGCGCGCCGATCTCGGTGCGTTCGCGCACGCGGACGTCCCGTTCGAGCGCCTCGTTGACCGGATCAATCCCGTGCGCTCGCAGTCGTTCTCACCGCTGTTCCAGGTCATGCTGGCCTTCCAGAACTACAGCCAGTCCGTGGTCGAGCTTCCCGGACTCTCGGTGTCTGCGCTCGAATTCGATTGGCAGGCAGCACAATACGATCTGTCTGTCACGCTCGTCGAACCCGCCGGAGGCGACGGGTCCTACCTGGGCGAGATCGGCTACGCCGCGGACATCTTCGACGCGGCAACCGTGTCCGCGATCGCGGAGCGCCTCGTCCGTGTTCTCGCGGCCACGACCGCGGATCCGGACGTCGTCGTCGGCGACCTCGAACTGGTCGACGACGGCGAACGCCACCGGATGCTCGTCGAGTGGAACGACACGGCCCGCCCCGCGACCGGCGAACGGCTGCTCGACGGATTCGCCGCGCAGGTGCAGCGGACGCCGGACGCACCGGCGGTCGTGTTCCGCGACGAGATCCTCGACTACGCGGCGTTCGACCGCCGGGTGAACGCGCTCGCGCGGGTTCTCCTCGACCGGGGCGTGGGCCCGGAAGTGCTGGTCGGCGTGTGCATGAGCCGATCCGTCGACATGCTGGTCGCGATCTACGCGATCCTGCGGGCGGGCGGCGGCTACGTCCCGATCGATCCGGAGCATCCCCTCGACCGCACGGCGTACGTGCTCGAGGTCGCGGCACCGTTGCTCGTGCTCACCACCGCGGCGGACCGTGACGCCCTGCCGGGCGAGGTCGCGGCGATCGACGTCGCGGACCTCGACCTCGATGTCGACACGGCGCAGGTCGTGACGGCCGCCGGTCTGCGACCGGACAACACCGCGTACGTGATCTTCACGTCGGGTTCGACGGGACGTCCGAAGGGCGTCGCCGTCTCGCACCGGTCCGTCGTCAACCAGATCGCCTGGATGGCCGAGCGGTACGACCTCGGCGCCGGGGACACCGCGCTGCACAAGACCCCCATCACGTTCGACGCGTGTGTGTGGGAGCTGTTCTACCCGCTGCAGGCCGGTGCCCGGCTGGTGATCGCCGAGCCCGGCGGCCACCGCGACCCCGAGTATCTCGTGCAGGTCTCCCGCCGGTGGGACGTGTGCATCCTCGAGTTCGTTCCGTCGATGCTCGCGCTGTTCCTCGCCGACGACGGCCTCGCCCTGCCCCCGTCGCTGCGGTACCTGTCGGTCGGTGGCGAGGCACTGCCCCCGGAACTGGTGGCGCGTTTCGTGTCGCGTTCGGATGCGGTGCTCGACAACACCTACGGGCCGACCGAGGTGACCGTGACCTCGACGGTGTTCCGTTGTGTCGCAGAGGAATCCTCGTCGGTTCCGATCGGCGAGCCGATCCGTGGCGTCCGTGCGTACGTCCTCGACGCACGCCTGCATCCGGTGCCCGTCGGTGTCCCCGGCGAGCTGTACCTGTCGGGTGTCCAGGTCGCCCGCGGCTACCTCGGCCGGCCGGACCTGACCGCGGAGCGTTTCGTCGCCGACCCGTTCGCCGGGGCGAGCGAAGCGACGGGGAATGGCACGGCCGACGCCGGTGGTCGCCTGTACCGCACCGGCGACCTGGTGCGGTGGCTGCCCGACGGCACGCTGGACTACCTCGGCCGCACCGACTTCCAGGTGAAGGTGCGTGGTCTGCGCATCGAACTCGGCGAGATCGAGACGGCGCTGACCGACCTGCCCGAGATCTGGCAGTCCGTCGTGGTGGTCCACGACGGTGAATTCGGGCAGCAGCTCGTCGCCTACGTGGTGCCGTCGCCGGGCGCGACCGTCGATGTCGACGCCGCCCGCGACCGCCTCGGCGAATCGCTGCCCCGGTACATGGTTCCCGACGTCGTGATGGTGCTGGACGAGCTTCCGCTCAACCACTCCGGCAAGCTCGACCGGCGCGCTCTGCCGGAGCCGGCGCTCGCCGTGCGCGAGTTCCGCGCCCCGACGACCGCGGTCGAGGAGATCGTCGCCGCCGTCTACGCCGAGGTTCTCGGTCTCGATCGCGTCGGCCTCGACGACGACTTCTTCGCTCTGGGCGGCAACTCGCTCGTCGCAACCCAGGTGGTCTCCCGGATCGGCAGCGAACTCGACACCCGGATCCCGGTGCGCGCGCTGTTCGAGGCCCCGACGGTCGCCGCACTCGCCGCGGTCGCCGAGCAGCACGCCGGTGCCGGCGGCCGGGTCGCGCTCACCGCGCGGCCGCGCCCGGACCGTATTCCGTTGTCGCTGGCGCAGTCCCGGATGTGGTTCCTCAACCGGTTCGATCCGGAGTCGGCCGCGTACAACGTGCCGGTCGCGATCCGTCTGACGGGTGAACTCGATGTGACGGCGCTCGAAGCGGCCGTCAACGACATGGTCGCCCGGCACGAAGCCCTGCGCACCGTGTACCCGGAGGTCGACGGCGCCGGCACGCAGGTGATCCTGCCGGCCGCGCAGGCGCGGATCGAGCTCGCGCCGCTCGAGGTGACCGAGTCCGAGGCGCTCGAACGGGTGTTCGCCGCCGTGGGAACAGGATTCGACGTCACCACCGCTGTGCCGGTGCGCGCGGAACTTCTGCGCGTCGCCCCGGACGAGCACGTGCTGGTGGTCGTGGCGCACCACATCGCCGCCGACGGTTTCTCGATGGGACCGCTGACCCGTGACGTGATGATCGCGTACGCGTCCCGCTCGCGCGGGGAGCACCCGTCGTGGGCGCCGTTGCCGGTGCAGTACGCGGACTACACGCTGTGGCAGCGCGAGGTCCTGGGAGCCGAGGAGGATCCGCAGTCGCTGATCGCCGGCCAGCTCGACTACTGGACCACCGCGCTGGAGGGTGTGCCGGATCAGCTGGATCTGCCCACCGACCGGCCCCGGCCGGCGGTCGCGTCGAACACCGGCCGCGACCACCGCTTCGAGATCGGAGCGGACGTCCAGGCCGGCATCGCCGACCTGGCGCGGCGTACGGGCGTGACCGCGTTCATGGTGGTGCACGCGGCGCTGGCCGCGGTCCTGGCGCGCATGTCCGGCAGCGACGACATCGCGATCGGCACGCCGGTCGCCGGTCGTGGCGAGGCCGCGCTGGACGACGTGGTGGGCATGTTCGTCAACACCCTCGTTCTGAGGACGCGCGTCGACGGCGGAGAGCCGTTCACCGACCTGCTGGCCCGGGTCAAGGACACCGATCTCGGTGCGTTCGGGCACGCCGACGTGCCGTTCGAGCGGCTCGTCGAGGTGCTGGATCCGCCGCGGTCGCAGGCGCGGCACCCGCTGTTCCAGGTGATGCTCACGTTCGAGAACATCGGGCAGTCGAGCTTCGAGCTGCCGGGGCTGACGGTCGCCGGTGTTCAGGCCGAGAACCGCACGGCGAAGTTCGACCTGCAGTTCGTGCTGTCGGACACGTTCACCGCCGACGGATCGCCCGCGGGAATCGCCGCCGGTGTCACCTACGCGACCGATCTGTTCGACGAGGCGACCGTGGCGTCGCTCGCGCAGCGGTTCACCCGGGTGCTCGCGGCGGTCGTCGCCGATCCGGCGCTGCGGGTCGGAGCTGTTCCGGTGCTGGATGCGGCCGAACGGATCTCGGTCCTCGAAACATGGAACGACACCGCACACGGGACGGATTCGACCGCGACCCTCGTCGATCTGTTCGAGGCGCAGGTCGTGCGCACTCCGGACGCCCCGGCGGTCGTGTTCGGTGACGAGACCCTGACCTACCGCGAATTCGCGTCGCGGGTGCACCGGCTGGCGCGGGTCCTGATCGCGTCGGGTGTCGGTCCCGATGCGCTCGTCGCCCTGACGATGCGTCGCTCGACGGAACTGCTCGTCGGCATGTACGCGGTGGTCGTGGCGGGCGGTGCGTACGTGCCGATCGATCCCGACCAGCCGGCCGAACGCAACGACTACGTGCTCGCGACCGCGGATCCCGTGCTCGTGCTGTCCACGAGCACGGACGCGATCGAGGCCCCGGGACGGGACGTGGTGCTGCTCGATCGGCTCGACGTCTCCGACTACCCGGACGGTCCCGTCACGGACGCCGAACGGCTCGGTGCCGTCCTCCCGGACAACACCGCCTACGTGATCTTCACGTCCGGTTCGACGGGCCGCCCGAAGGGTGTGGCGGTCGCGCACGCCGCGATCGTCAACCGTCTGCTGTGGATGCAGGGGCAGTACGAGCTGACCGCGGACGACGTGGTCGTGCAGAAGACCCCGTTCACGTTCGACGTGTCGGTCTGGGAGTTCTTCTGGCCCTTGCAGATCGGTGCCCGCCTGGTTGTCGCGGCACCGGACGTGCACCGCGATCCGGCGGCGTTGGCCCGGCTCGTCGCCGACGCCGGCGTCACGGTGGTGCACTTCGTGCCGTCGATGCTCGCCGCCTACGTCGCCGAGCCGAGCGCGGCGGCGGGTTCCGGACTGCGGATGGTGTTCGCCTCCGGTGAGGCGCTGCCCGCGCCGATCGCCGCGCGGATGCGGGAACTCGTGCCCGGGGTCGCCGTGCACAACCTCTACGGCCCGACCGAGGCCGCGGTGGACGTGACCTTCCACGAGGTCACCGACGCGGACGTCGTGACCGTGCCGATCGGTGCGCCCGTGTGGAACACCCGGGTGTACGTGCTCGACGCGCGCTTGCAGCCGGTGCCCGTGGGTGTCGCCGGTGAGCTGTACCTGTCGGGTGTCCAGGTCGCGCGCGGCTACGTGCGGCGCCCCGACCTGTCCGCGGAACGGTTCGTCGCCGACCCGTTCGTCGGGGCGAGCGAAGCGACGGGGAATGGCACGACCGGCGCGCGCATGTACCGGACCGGCGACCTCGTGAAGTGGTCGGCCGCCGGGGAACTGGAATACATCGGCCGCACCGACTTCCAGGTGAAGGTCCGCGGTCTGCGCATCGAACTCGGCGAGATCGAGTCGGCGCTGACGGACCTGCCCGAGATCGCCCAGTCCGTCGTGGTGGTCCACGACGGCGAACTCGGGCAGCAGCTCGTCGCGTACGTCGTGCCGGCCGACGGCGCGGATGTCGATGTGGCCGCGGTGAAGTCCGCGGTCGGCGCACGCGTGCCCGGGTACATGGTTCCCGACGTGGTGACCGTGCTCGACGCGTTCCCGCTCAACGCCAGCGGCAAGCTCGACCGCAAGGCCCTGCCCGCCCCGGTGTTCGAGGCCCGGGAGTTCCGTGCCCCGGCCACCCCGGTCGAGGAGATCGTCGCCGCCACGTTCGCGCACGTTCTCGGTGTCGATCGCGTCGGTGCCGACGACGACTTCTTCGCGCTCGGCGGCAACTCGCTCGTCGCGACGCAGGTCGCGGCCAGGCTCGGGGCGGCCCTCGACACCGAGGTACCCGTGCGGGTCCTGTTCGAGGATTCGACGGTGACGGCCCTCGCGGCCCGTGTCGAATCCCGCGCCGGTTCGGGCCGGCGTGCGCCGCTCGAGCCGCAGCCGCGCCCGGACCGGATCCCGCTGTCGCTGGCGCAGTCCCGCATGTGGTTCCTCAACCGGTTCGACACCGCCTCCGCGGTCAACAACATCCCGGTGGCGGTGCGCCTGTCCGGCGAACTCGACGTCGGCGCGCTGCGTGCGGCGGTCGCCGACGTCGTGGCCCGGCACGAGGTGCTCCGTACCGTCTACCCGGAGGTCGACGGCGGCGGGCACCAGGTGGTGCTGCCCGCCGGTGAGGCCGGGGTCGAACTGGACGTGCGAGCCGTCACCGCGGATTCGGCGTTCGAGGTGGTCACCGAGATCGTCGAGTCCGGATTCGACGTCACCACGGAGGTTCCCGTGCGTGCCGCGCTGCTGCAGCTCGGCGGCGGCGAACACGTCCTGGTCTTCTCGGTCCATCACATCGCCGCCGACGGTTTCTCGATGGCACCGCTGACCCGTGACGTGATGATCGCGTACGCCGCGCGTTCGCGCGGCGAGGCCCCGGCGTGGGCACCGTTGCCGGTGCAGTACGCCGACTTCACGCTCTGGCAGCGCGAGGTGCTCGGTGCCGAGTCCGATCCCGATTCGGTGATCGCACGGCAGCTCGGCTACTGGACCGAACGGCTGGCGGGCATCCCCGACCAGCTGGACCTCCCGAGCGACCGGCCGCGGCCGGCGGTGGCCACCAACCGGGGTGCGGCGTACACGTTCACGCTCCCGGCGCGGCTGCAGGACGCGATCGGCGCGCTGGCGCGTGACCGTCAGGCGACCCCGTTCATGGTCGTGCACGCGGCCCTCGCGTCCCTGCTGGCGCGGCTGTCCGGCACCGACGACATCGCGATCGGCGCACCCATCGCGGGCCGCGGCGAGGCCGCGCTCGACGACCTCGTCGGCATGTTCGTCAACACGCTGGTCCTGCGCACGGACGTCGCGGCAGGCGAACCGTTCGAGGAACTGCTCGGCCGGGTCCGGTCCACCGACCTCGGGGCGTTCGCGCACGCCGACGTGCCGTTCGAGCGTCTCGTCGAGGTGCTCGACCCGGCACGGTCGCAAGGCCGGCACCCGCTGTTCCAGGTGGCGCTGTTCTTCCAGAACATGAACCGCACCGCGCTCGAACTCGGCGGACTGTCCGTCGCGCCCGTCGAAACCGAGACGCACCTCGTCAAGTTCGACCTGCAGGTCGCGGTCGCCGAGATGTTCGACGACGCCGGCGCATCGGCCGGTGCCGCGGTGGAGCTCCAGTACGCCACCGACCTGTTCGACGAGTCGACGATCGTCGCGTTCGCGGACCGCTTCGTGCGGATACTCGAAGCGGTGACCACCGACCCGGCGATCGCCGTCGGTGACCTGCCGGTCCTCGCCGCGGACGAACGCGCCGAGATCGTCGACGCGCGCAACCGGACGCAGCACCCCACCGTCGACACCCTGCTGCTCGACAGCTTCGACCGGCAGGTGGTCCTGACTCCGGACGCGAATGCTGTAGTCTACGAAGGTGATTCGCTGACCTACGCAGAATTCGACGCTCGTGTCACCGCGCTCGCGCGGCGCCTGATCGGGCTCGGGGTGGGGCCGGAGTCGCGGGTCGCGCTCGCGATGCGACGCTCGCTCGAGCTGGTCGTCGGCATGTACGCCGTGCTCCGCGCGGGCGGCGCGTATGTGCCGGTCGATCCGGATCATCCGGCCGATCGCATCGCCTACATCCTCGACGCGGCGGACCCGGTCGCGGTGCTCAGCACCGAACGGGACGAATTCACCGCCGCGAGCGGCCGGACCGTGCTGTTCCTCGACACCCTGGACCTGTCCGATGTCCCGACCGATCCGATCGAGGACTCCGAGCGGATCGGGTCCGTGCACGCCGGCAACACCGCGTACGTGATCTTCACGTCCGGGTCCACCGGCAAGCCCAAGGGCGTCGCGGTCCCGCACGGCGCGATCGTCAACCAGATGGAATGGATGCAGGGGCAGTACCGGTTCACCGAGGCCGATGTGTACCTGCAGAAGACCGCGACGACGTTCGACGTGTCGCTGTGGGGCTTCTTCCTGCCGCTGCGGGTCGGGGCGACCCTCGTCGTCGCGACCCCGGACGGGCACCGCGACCCGCTCTACCTCGCGGAGCGGATCCGTTCGGCGGCGGTCACGGTCACCGACTTCGTTCCGTCGATGCTGTCGGTGTTCGTCTCCGCGGTGGCGCCGGGCGACGTCGCGGGCCTGCGCGACGTGTTCGTCATCGGTGAGGCCCTGCCCGCAGCGACCGCCGAGGCATTCGCGCGGATCAGCGGCGCCGGGCTGCACAACCTGTACGGCCCGACCGAGGCCGCCGTCTCGATCACCTACCGGCAGGCCGCACCGGGCGATGCCGGCTCGGTGCCGATCGGTGCGCCGCAGTGGAATTCGAAGGTCTACGTCCTCGACTCCCGCCTGAATCCGGTGCCCGACGGCGTGCCCGGCGAGCTGTACCTCTCGGGCGTGCAGTTGGCGCGCGGCTATCACGGCCGGGTCGACCTCACGAGTGACCGGTTCGTGGCCGACAGGTTCGAGGCGGGCGAGCGGATGTACCGCACCGGTGACCTCGTGTACTGGCAGGGCGGTGAACTCGTCTACATCGGGCGCACCGACTTCCAGGTCAAGTTCCGCGGCCAGCGCATCGAGCTCGGAGAGATCGAGGCGGCGCTGCTCGACGACGACGCGGTCATCTCCGCGGCGGTGCTCGTCGTCGACACCGCCACCGGTGAACAGCTCGTCGCGTACATCGTGCCGGGGGCGCCGGAGTCGTTCGACCTCGATCGGGCCCGCGAGTCGCTGAGCCGGAAGCTGCCGACCTACATGATGCCGTCGGCGTTCGTCGTGCTCGACGCGTTCCCGCTCAACGCGTCGGGCAAGCTCGACCGCAAGGCCCTGCCGGCGCCGGTGTTCGAGGCGCGGGAGTTCCGGGCTCCGTCGACCCCGGTCGAGCAGATCGTCGCCGGGGTGTTCGCGGACGTTCTCGGCATCGACACGATCGGTGTCGACGACGACTTCTTCGAGCTCGGCGGCAACTCGCTCGTCGCGACCCAGGTCGTGGCCAGGCTCGGAGCGGCGCTCGACGCCGCGGTGCCGGTGCGTGCGCTCTTCGAGGCGACGACCGTCGAAGCGCTCGCCGCGCGTCTCGAGTCGCACACCGGGGGACCGGGCCGTGCCGCTCTCGTGCCGCAGCCCCGCCCCGACCGGATCCCGTTGTCGGCGGCGCAGTCCCGCATGTGGTTCCTCAACCGCTTCGACCCGGATTCGGCCGCGTACAACATCCCGATCGCGATCCGCATGTCGGGCGCACTCGACGTGGCGGCCCTGCAGCTCGCCGTCGACGACGTGGTCGCCCGCCACGAGGTGCTGCGCACCGTCTACCCGGAGGTCGACGGCACCGGCGTGCAGGACGTGCTGTCCCCGGAGCGGGCCCGCCTGGCCCTGGCCGTCGAGAACGTCTCGGAGACCGCCGTACTCGAGCGGGTCGCCGAGCTGGTCACGGCCGGGTTCGACGTCACGACGGCGGTTCCGGTCCGCGCGGCTCTGCTGCGGATCGCCGAGGACGACCACGTGTTCGTGTTCGTCGCGCACCACATCGCCGCGGACGGCTTCTCGATCGCGCCGCTGACCCGCGACGTCGTCACGGCGTACGCGGCCCGCGTGCAGGGTGGCACCCCCACCTGGGCGCCGCTTCCGGTGCAGTACGCGGACTACACGCTGTGGCAGCGGGACGTGCTCGGTGACGAGGCGGATCCGCAGTCGCTGCTCGCCCAGCAGCTCGGGTACTGGACCGAAGCCCTCGCCGGGGCTCCGGAGGAGGTGACGCTGCCGACCGACCGGCCGCGTCCCGCCGCGCTGTCGCACCACGGTGCCACCCACCGGTTCACCGTTCCCGCCGACGTGCGCGCCGGTATCGACCGGCTGGCGGCGGAGCGGGGATCGACGCCGTTCATGGTGGTGCACGCCGCGTTGGCGCTGCTGCTGGCGCGGTTGTCCGGCAGTGACGACGTGACCGTCGGTGCTCCGGTGGCCGGTCGAGGTGACGCCGCGCTCGACGATCTCGTCGGCATGTTCGTCAACACGCTCGTGCTGCGCACCCCCGTGGTGGCCGACGAGACGTTCGCGGACCTGCTGGCGCGTGCCCGGACGACGGATCTCGGCGCGTTCGGACACGCCGACATTCCGTTCGAGCGCCTCGTCGAAGCGCTCGACGTCGAACGGTCCACCGCGCGCAACCCGCTGTTCCAGGTGGCTCTGGTGTTCCAGAACCAGCCGGCCGCGGCGTTCGATCTCGGTGGACTGCGGCTCGCCGCAGTCGAATTCGAGGACGGAGTCTCGCGCTTCGACCTGCAGGTGACCGTCACCGAGATCGGTGCCGGCGGCGAATACCGCGTCGACCTGACCTACGCGACCGACCTGTTCGACGAGTCGACCGTGGTGGCGTTCGCCGAGCGGTTCGGCCGGGTTCTCGCCGCGGTCACCGCCGATCCCACGATCGTCGTCGGGGACGTCGAGGTCCTCGCGGACTCCGAGCGCGCGGCCCTCGTCGGCGCTGCCCGCGCGGGCGCCACCGCTGCCCGCGCTCCTCGCGGCCGGGTGTGGACCTCGACCCTGCCCGCGCTCATGGCAGAGGCCGTCGCGAAGAACCCGGACGGGACCGCACTGGTCTTCGGTGACCGTTCGCTGACCTACCGGGAACTCGACGAGCAGTCCTCGCGCCTGGCGCGGGTGCTGCTCGGCCGGGGAATCGGGTCGTCCGATCTCGTCGCGATCGCGGTGCCGCGGTCGATCGAGTCCGTGCTCGCCGTGTGGGCGGTCGCGAAGACCGGCGCCGGTTACGTCCCGGTCGACGTGAAGTACCCGGCCGATCGGGTCGCGCACATGATCGACGATTCGGGAGTCGTTCTGGGCCTGACGATGTCGGCGCACGTCGACGCACTGTCGGACGGTGTCGACTGGCTCGTGCTCGACGACGAGGACGTGCGATCCCGGTGTGCTGCCGAATCCGATGCTCCGGTCACCTACCGGGATCTGCCCGCACCGATCCGGTCGTCGCAGGTCGCGTACGTGATCTACACGTCCGGTTCGACGGGCCTCCCGAAGGGCGTCGCCGTCACCCACGCCGGTCTGCACAACTTCTGCGTCGAGCAGTACGAGAGGTACTCGCCGACGGAGCAGTCGCGCGTCCTGCACGTGGCATCGCCGAGTTTCGACGCGTCCGTCCTCGAACTGCTGCTGGCGCTCGGTGCGGCCGCGACGATGGTGGTCTCGCCGCCGGACGTGTTCGGCGGGGACGCGCTCGAGGACCTGATCCGGCGCGAGTCGGTGACGCACGCATTCATCACCCCGACGGTGCTGGCGTCGATGGACCCGGCGGGTCTGGATTCGCTGCAGCATCTCGTCGCCGGTGGCGAGGCGGTCTCGGCGGACATCGTGGAGAAGTGGGCGCCCGGACGGTCGCTGTACAACGGCTACGGGCCGACGGAGACGACGATCATGTCGAACATCTCCGAACCGATGGTCCCCGGTGCGCCGGTCACGATCGGCGGGCCGATCCGGGGAATGCGGGAACTGGTGCTCGACAGCCGGTTGCGGCCCGTCCCGGTGGGCGTGCCCGGCGAGTTGTACATCGCCGGTGTGCAGCTCGCCCGCGGATACCACGAGCGTCGCGGTCTGACCGCGGAGCGGTTCGTCGCGGATCCGTTCGGCGTTCCCGGTGACCGCATGTACCGCACGGGCGATGTCGTGACCTGGACGGCGGACGGCGAGATCGCCTACGTCGGGCGCAGCGACTTCCAGGTCAAGATCCGCGGTCTGCGTATCGAACTCGGTGAGATCGATGCGGCCCTGTCCGCGCATCCCTCCGTCGACGTGGCCGCGACGGTCGCGCACAAGGACGGCGAGTCCGCTTCGGCTCAGCTCGTCGGATACGTGCTGCCGGTGGCGGGGGAGCGGATCGATCCGGCCGAACTCAAGGAGTTCGTGGCGAGAAGCGTTCCCTCGCACATGGTTCCGTCGGCGATCATGGTCCTCGACGAGCTGCCGCTGACCCCGGTCGGCAAGCTGGATCGCCGGGCCCTGCCGGCGCCGGTGTTCGAGGCGCGGGAGTTCCGCGCACCCGTCACGCCGGTCGAACTCGCGGTCGCAGCCGTGTTCGCCGAGGTCCTCGGCGTCGAACGGGTCGGCCTCGACGACGACTTCTTCGAACTGGGCGGGCATTCGCTGCTGGTGATCAAGGTGATCAACCGGTTGCGGGACCTGACCGGTCTCGAGGTCGGCGTCCAGGAGTTGTTCGACCACCCGCAGGTCGAGGATCTCGCGCGGGCGATCGACCCGCAGCGCAGCGGCCCGGACGTCGCGAGCTTCGCCGAACACGTGAGCCTCGCCGCGGACATCACCGCCGACGGCGCACAGCCGCCGCGCGTCGAACCCGAGGTCGTGCTGCTGACCGGTGCCACCGGTTTCCTCGGCTCGCACCTGGTGCGGGAACTGCTCGATCGCACCGACGCCGAGGTGTGGTGCCTCGTCCGGGCCGAGTCGCCCGAACACGGTCACGCCCGCATCGTGGAATCGATGCGCCGCTTCGGATCCTGGCGGGACACCGGAGCCGACCGCATCGTCGCGGTACCGGGTGACCTCGGCCGGGATCGGCTCGGCCTCGACGAGGACCGGTTCGCCGAACTCGCCGAGCGGGTCGACGCCATCGTGCACAACGGGGCACGCGTCAACCACATCGAGACGTACAGCCGGTTGCATCGGCCGAACGTGCTCGCGACCGAGGAACTGCTGCGGCTCGCCGCGACCGTCCGGCTCAAGCCGCTGCACTTCGTGTCCACAGGCTCGGTGCTCACCGACGAGGCGGCGCTCGCGGAAGGGCGGCCGTACGTCGCGGGCGAGGACGATCTGCTCGAGGCGGAGCGGGTCGGCGGCTCGGGGTACGTCCAGTCGAAGTGGGTCGGCGAGGCCGTGGTCCGGCTCGCCGGCGAACGGGGCGTTCCGGTGTCGATCTACCGGCCCGGTCTGATCACCGGCGACGTGGAAACCGGTGCGTGCGGTTCGGACGACGCGTTCTGGAACATGGTGCGCGCCATCGTCGCGCTGCAGCAGATCCCGGACATCGCGACCGGCACGGTGCCGATGGTCCCGGTCAACTACGTCGCGCGGGCGCTCGTCCAGCTCGCCGTCGATCCGGCGACGTGGGGCGGGACCTACCATCTCGTGTCGCAGCGACGGGTGCCGATGGCCGACCTCGAAACGCAGTTGCGTGCGCACGGATTCGATCTGCGCACGGTGACGGTGCCCGAGTTCGGGGAGACGTTGTTCACCACGGCGGAGAAACTGTCCGCGGCCGGCGACGACAGTCTGATGCGGGCGATGCTCGTGTCCGGCCAGTTCGCGACCGGTCTCGCCGAGATCGAGACGTTCTCGGACGAGAAGACCCGCGCACACCTGGCCGGGACCGGCGTGGAGTGCCCGGTCGTGGACGCGGAGGTGCTCGGCCGGTACGTGGAGTACTACGCCCGGACCGGCTTCTTCCGCCCGCTCGACGGGTAGAACCGGCAACGGCCGGACCGGAACGTGGGTTCCGGTCCGGCCGTTCCGGTTTCGGGCAGTGGGTGAGGGACGCCGGAAACGGGAGGCGGATCAGACGCCGAGCGCACCGGCCAGGACCGGCCAGGAGTTCTCGAGCTCGTCGCGCCAGTAACCCCACGAATGCGTTCCGGTGGGCCGGAAGACAACGGTCGCGGGAATGTCCAGCTCGTCGAGCCGGCGTGCCATGTTCTGCGTGCAGCCGTTCGTCGCGGCCTCGATGATCCCGCCGACGACGACCTGATTCGCGAGTACCCCGATGTCCCCGTCGATGTCGGGTCCGGTGAGCGTGTCGTATCGGCCGGGCAGCCCGCTGCCGTTCGACAGGTACAGGGCCAGACCGCGCAGCTTCTCGGCATTGACGTAGGGGTCGTTCGCCACCCAGTCGGGGTCGTCCGGTGGGCCCCACATGTTCTCGGTGTTTCCGTCGCCCCACGATTCGACCACGAGATTCACGTACGCCTGCCCGACGGGGTCCGACGTCTGCGCGCAGCCGCTGTACGCGGCGACCCCGCGGTAGAGGCCCGGCTTCGCGAGGGGAAGCTGCAGCACCGACGTGCCCGACGACGACAGGCCTGCAATCGCGTTGACGCCGTTGGCGCCCAGACCGGCGTCGATCAGCGGGGGCAGTTCCTCGGTGAGGAAGGTCGCCCACTTGTTGACACCGAGCACCGGATCGGGCCGCTGCCAATCGGTGTAGTAGCTCCACTTCCCGGCCATCGGGGTCACCACGTTGACGTTCTTGTCCGCCAGGAACGTCGCGGCGTCGGTCCGGGCCCGCCACGTCGCACCGTCTTCGCCTCCGCCGGCGCCGTTGAGCAGATAGAGGGTGGGGCGCGGGACGCTCGTGTCCTTCGGACGGATGATATCCAGCGGGATCTCCCGGTCCATCGACCCGGAATACACGTACATCACGAGGGACTGTGCGTCGCGCACCTCGATCCGGGTGATGCGTGAACCGTTGACCGACACCGGCGAGGCGAGCGGCTGGGCGTTGTCGACGACCGGATCGGCCTCTGCAGCACCGGCTGTGAGGACGGGGAACAGTGCGGTGACGAGGGCGAACGCCGCCGCCTGGGCTATCCGCGCACGCCGCGTTCTGCTCTGGCCGGGTGCGCGGAGCGCATCGCGTGATGCCGGTCGGATCATCGTCGTGGACCTGCCTGTCGGTGGGCGCCGGAAGCCCGGCGCCGGCTGGGTTCGGTTGTCTCATCGTCGCGAAACGGGTTTCCGTTTCATCACGGCAATAGTTCCTCAACGGCCGGTGCGCGGCCGGAGATCCGAACTTCTTTACGGTATCGTCACCGTTGGCGTACGGTGTGATCCGCACCGATGGGGGGTTCGTGCTGTCGCCGCCATCGTTGAACCGGCCGCTGCGGCGGTCGCCTACAGGAGGAGTTCTCAGATGCGTCGTGCACTGACCGTTCTGCTCGGCAGCGCAGCCGCTGCCGGTATCGCTTTCGGCGCCGCGGGTGCCGCTCAGGCGGAACCGATCGTGCCGCAGGCGCCGATCCCGTTCATCGGCCTGACCCCCGATCAGCTCGCGGACGCGGTCACCCCGCCGAACTGCCCTCCGGGCAACCTGTTCGCCGTGATCGGCGGTCAGTGCTTCGTGATCGGCTGATACGCGACAACCGTTCGCAACAGTCGACGATGGGATCCCTTCGGGGGTCCCATCGTCGCATGTACGAGGGCGCTGCTCCGCGGTGACCCGACACGCAGGAACAGCAATGGAGAAGGTGGGAAGCGAGCGCATGCGCCGAAACACGAACCGTACGGCGGTAGCCGTCGCGAGGTCCCTTGCCGTGGTACTGACCGCGGCCGCACTGCCCATGGCTGTGGGCGCGGCCTCTGCGGGGGCCGATCCGGTCCTCGACACCGGGAAGGTTCTCGCTTCGGTCGAGTCGCCCAACGGTTCGAAGATCACCAAGGCCGAGGTGTACGACGAGCACTCGATCATCATCTGGGTCTATTCGGCGTCGATGGGACGTGAGATCCCGGTCGATGTGTGGCGTCCGGCCGACACGAGCGAACCGCGGCCCACGCTGTACCTGCTCAACGGTGCCGGTGGCGGCGAGGACGCCGGGACGTGGCGTCTGCAGACCGACGCGATCGACTTCCTGACCGAGAAGAACATCAACGTCGTGTCGCCGCTTGCCGGCCGGTTCAGCTACTACACCGACTGGTACTCCCCGGACCCGGTCCTCGGCAACAACAAGTGGACGACGTTCATCACCGAGGAACTGCCGCCCATCGTCGACGCCGCGCTCGGCACCAACGGCGTCAATGCCATCGCCGGCCTGTCCTCCTCCGGCACGTCGGTGTTCTCGCTCGCGACCGCGAAGCCGGGCCTGTTCAACGGCGTCGCCGCGTACAGCGGTTGCGCGCAGACGTCGGACCCGATCGGCAAGCAGTTCGTCAAGCTCACGGTCGAGACCTGGGGTGGCGGCGACGTCGCCAACATGTGGGGTTCGGACGACGACCCGGCGTGGGAGGCGAACGATCCCTACCTGCACGCGGAGAAGCTGCGCGGCCTGGAACTGTACGTCTCGAACGGCACCGGCCTGCCCGGCCGCTACGACAACGGCGACGGCCCGGGTATGAACGGCGACGCCGGAAACGTGGCCAACCAGGTCATCGTCGGTGGCGTGATCGAGGCCGCCACCAACTACTGCACGCACAATCTGCAGGACCGGCTGAACGAGCTCGGCATTCCGGCGACCTTCAAGTTCCGCGACGACGGCACCCACTCGTGGGGTTACTGGGAGGACGAGCTGAAGGAGTCGTGGCCGGTGCTGGCACGCGCACTCGACATCGACGAGAGCTGATCCGCGAGCGAATCGCGACAGCCGCGACGAACATCTCGGGGCCGGTGACGAACTTCGTCACCGGCCCCGAGGCCGCTTCTGGGGGGGAGTGGTTCAGGCCCGCCACACGAACCGGCGCGGCTTGAGCCGGTCGAGGGTGGTCCACAGCCTGTAACGGCGGCCGGGGATGCTCACGACCCGGCCCTTCGCCGCGTCCTCGAGGGCGGTCCGCGCGACGTCCGCGGTGTCGAGCCACAGCTGCTTCGGGACGCCGGACACGTCCTGCCCGCCACGAGGATGGAACTCGGTGTCCATGAATCCGGGGCACAGCGCGACCATGCGCACCCCGTCCGCGGCCACCTTGTGGGCGAGACCTTCCGAGAACTTGACGACCCACGCCTTGCTCGCGCTGTACGTCGATGCCGGGCCCGTGAACAGACCCGACACGCTGGCGACGTTGACGATCGTGCCGCGGCCGGCTGCGCGCATCGGCGGCAGCGCGGCGTGGGTCAGTTCCATCACCGCGGTGACGTTGACCCCGAGCTGGCCGCGCAGCAGGTCGAGGTCCGCGTCCCAGAACTCGCCGTCCGTGAGGAAACCGGCGTTGTTGACGAGGACGTCGACACCCTTCGCGAGCCGTTCGGAGGCCGCGTCCCGCCCGGCCTCGGTCGCGAGATCCGCCGCGATGATCTCCGCGCGGACGCCGTGCGCGCCGGCGAGTTCGTCCGCCAGCGCGTGCAGCCGTGCCTCGTCGCGTGCCACCAGAACCAGATCGTGCCCCTGCTCGGCGAGCAATCGGGCGAATGCCGCGCCGAGTCCGGAGGTGGGGCCGGTGACGAGTGCGACCGGGCGGGTCGACGGTGATGTGGCTGCGGAATCAGTCATGCGGCCACCGTAGTGGACCTCGCTCAATTGTGGGCGGCCGCATGGCGATAGCCGCGGACCGCCGGATACAGGAAGACCGCGATCAATCCGAACGACCACGCACACGTGAGCAGCAGCGGCTCGAGGACGGGCCCGCCGAGCGAGAGACCCTTCATCGTGTCGACCGCGCAGGAGAGCGGCTGGTACTCCACGACCGGCTGCAGCCACGTGGGATAAGCCATCACCGGCACGAATCCCGAATTGAAGAACATCAGCAGCGTGCAGACGATCGACACCGTCTCCACGAGCGGGGCATCGCCGGACACCGCGGCCAGCGCGGTGACCATCACCGCGAAACCCAGCCCGAACAGAATCGGGACCAGCAGCATGACGACCCCCGCGAGCGGTCCCTGCAGGAACCGGAATCCCAGGGCCGTTCCGACGACCACGATGAGCACGGTCGTGGCGAAGATCCGCACGGCCTCGGCCATCATGCGGCCGACCAGGCCCGAGGCGCGATGGACGGGCATCGCCCAGAACCTGCTGAGCAGGCCCTTCTTGCGCTCTTCCCGCAATCCCACGGCGCTGACGACCGACCCGAACATCGCACCGATGAGCGCGATCAGCGGGACGTTGCCGTAGATCGCGGGCTGCCCGGTCGCCGCGGTGATCGAGTCACCCAGCACGAGCCGGAACATCACGAGCGTCAGTGCCGGATACAGCAGCGCCTGAATCATCGTCGCCGGGTCGCGGGACCAGCGTCGCAGCAGCCGGGTGCACTGCATCAGGCTGTGGTCGACGAGCGCGCGTGCCGACCCCTCCGGATGCGCCCCGTCGGGCTCCGGGAAATCGAACATCCGATCGGCGTCGAAGGCGCCCTGGGGGAGATTGCGGTCGGTGTGCGTGCTCATCCGCGCCTCACACTCGCCCAGACCGCGAGGGGCGCGCACACCACGAGCAGACCCGCGCACCACAGGGCCGCCGGCAGCAGTACCGAGGCGGTGATGCCACCTTCCGCCATGTCGCGCATCGCGAAGGAGAACTGGGAAATGGGCTGGTTGCGGACGAACGGGCGGATCCATTCGGGAAAGCCCTCCTCCGGAACGAACCCGCAGGACAGCATGCCCAGGATCAGCTGCGGCAGGGCCAGGGCCTGCGAGGTCGCCTCGGGACTCTTCGACAGCGACCCGATCGCATCGGCGCCCAGCGACAGCGTGACGCCGATGAGCAGCCCGAATCCGCAGAACGCCGCGGCCTGCCAGAAACCGGCGCTGAACCGGAACCCGATGACGTGCCCGAAGAGCAGCGCGGCTGTCAGTGCCACCGCGGCCCGGAGGGAACTGCTGGTCATCCGGGAGATGAGCGGTACCGGCGCCGACACCGGCATCGTCTGGAGCCGGGTGGTGAATCCGTTCGCGGATTCCTTGGCGGCGATCTGTGACGCGGAGATGGCGGTGAAGGCCATCGCCTGCATCACGATGATCGGCATGAGGAACTGTGCGTAGTCGATGCCCCTGATCTGCATGACGAACTTCAACGGCAGATAGAAGCCGATCGTGAAGACCAGCGGCGCGATGATCGCGATGAACAGTTCACCCTCGCGGACCATCGCACGGATCGACCGGCCCGACAGGGCCCGCCACTGGTGGAAACCCGACGGTTCGACCCGTCGGTGCACACCGACGGTCCTGTCGGGCGGCGACAGCGCGGCATCGCGTCGAAGGCTGCGCGGCGTAGTGACACCCTTCGCGCCGGCAGTCATGCTCTTCGCGGTGGCGGTCACGTGGCCACCTCTTCCGCCGGCTGCTCGTCGGGCAGGGGAGAAGCGGAGTGACCGGTCAAGGTGAGGAACACGTCGTCGAGGGATGGTCGGCGCAGTCCGATGTCCGCGAGCGGAATCTCCTCCGCGTCGAGCCGGCGCAGCGCTTCGGCCAGCGTCGCAGCCCCGCCCGGCGCGGGAATCGAGACGTGGTCGACGCTCGGGTGCTGCGCGACCTCGGCACGCACCTCGTCGGGCACCAGGTCGCCGAGCGCGGCGATCACCCGCGGCACCGCTGCCGGGTCGGCCGGCACGACCTCGCAGAAGCTGCCGCCGGTGCGGGCCTTCAGTTCGTCGGCCGTACCCTCCGCGACGATGGTGCCCCTGTCGATGACGATGATGTTGTCGCTGAGGAGATCGGCCTCTTCGAGATACTGCGTGGTGAGCAGGACCGTGATGCCCTGGTTCTTCAGTGCCGCGACGAGCGACCAGACGCCCTGTCGGCTCCGGGGGTCCAGTCCGGTGGTCGGTTCGTCGAGGAACACCACCTCGGGGCGCACGACGAGCCCGCACGCGATGTCCACCCGCCGCCGCATGCCGCCCGAGTAGTGCCGGACCGCGCGCCGACCGGCCTCGACGAGATCGAACTCCTCCAGGAGGGCTTCCGCCCGGGCCTTCGCCGTCGCCCGGTCGAGCCCCATCAGACGCCCGAAGAGGATGAGGTTCTCGCGTCCGGTGAGCGCCTCGTCGAGCGCGGCGTACTGCCCGGTCATCATGATCGAGCGCCGGACTTCCGGCGCATGGGTCACCACGTCGTAGCCGGCGATCCGCGCGCGGCCGCTCGTGGGCCGGATCAAGGTCGACAGAATCTTGACGGTCGTCGTCTTTCCGGCGCCGTTCGGTCCGAGGATTCCCAGGACACTGCCCGGGGGTGCGGAAAAGGAGATTCCGCTGAGTGCGTGCACATCACCGAACGATTTGTGGACGTCCTCCACCAGTACTGCGTAGTCCTGATATCCCAGCATCACGCTCCGCCGTCGAGTTCGATCCGGAATGGCCCGTCCTGTCCCTGTTCCCCTGCACTTCCTGTTCCTCGCCGTTTCGCGGCGCGAGGAGCGTCGTCGTCTCGCTGATGCTACCCGCGCGGACGATCCGGACACGTCCGTCCGAAAATCGCGCCGTCCGGAAATCTTCGTGGATCCGGACCGGGAGGCGACCTCGCGTGCTCTGGTTGTAATGCCCGTTTTCCATCCGCACCGACAACGTGTCGGCTATCGTGAAATTCGCGTCGGGGCGGGAGTTGCGGGGAGATTCCGAGTGAAAATCCTTCTGCGTGATGGCCAGGCACGCCTCGCGAAGCGAGTGCAATATCGACGGGCGATGACACCGCGTCACGCCCTCGAGTTGGTTTCCGATGCGGTTACCGGGGAATCGGCGATCGTCGACGTCTGGGTATTCGCTCCCGGTCCCGACGGTGCCGGCCCGATCGACCGGAATTCTCTGCTCGAATGGATCGGCGACCGGATCTCGCGGTCGCGGGCGCTCACCGAGCGAGTCGAATTCCACCGCTGGCCGGCGGATCCGAACTGGATTCGGGACGTCGACCCGCAGTGGGAGCAGCAGGTGAATTACGTCGACGTCGCCGGGGAGAACTGGGACGGATTGCGGCGCAGATTCGCGGCCGTGCTCGCGGAACCGATGGATCTGAGCAGACCGCCCTGGGAATTGCATGTATTGAGCGGCGCGAAAGGAATCGACGGTTTTCCCGACGGCTCGACTTTCGTCGTCCTGAAATTCCACCACTGTGTCGGCGACGGAATCGAGACCGTTGCGATCGCTCGCCGGCTGTTCGACGACCCGGACGGTGAAGCCGAGCCCGCCGACCCCGACGTGCTGTCCGGTCCACCACTCCTCGTGCAGACGGCGGCCGTGCCTGCCCGGTTCGTACGCATGCTGCGCGCCTGGCGCCGGGCCCGAACCGCGGTCGCGGAGTTCGAGGACCTGGTCGCCAGCGAGGAGATCACCCCGGCACCGGTAGCGCCCCGCACCCGTTTCAACGGGCCGTTGACCGGCCGCACGACCGCCGATGTCCTGCGATGGGACCTGCGCGCCGTGCAGGAGGCGCGGCGGAAGGTGCCCGGTGCGACTCTCAACGATTTCGTCCTGGCCGTGGTGGCCGGTGGTCTGCGTGGATACCTCGAACGCCACGGGGAGCTGCCCGAGGAACCGCTCGTCGGAGCGATCCCCATGTCTGTGGTCGCGACCGCGGAGCGGTTGCGCGCGCCCGAGCGCGGTTCCAACCAGTTCTCGATGGTGCTGCTCTCGCTGAGCACCGACGAACCCGATCCGCTCGTCCGTTTCCGGTCCATAGTGTCCGCGTCCGCCGCGGGCAAGGCCCGGGCACGAACCACGGCCGCCGTGACCGCGACCACCGCGCTCGACGACTACCCCTGGTGGGTCGCCAAGCGCATCGTCGCCGCTCACCAGCGACGGGTGTCGGCGGGAGCGCGGGTGGTCGCGAACACCACCGTCGCGAACGTGCCTCGGGGTCCGGGTGGGCTCATGTGCTGTGGTGCGCAGGCAGTTTCGGCGTTCGGTGTCCTTGCCGTCCACGGCGGGGGAGGCCTCGGACACATCGTGACGTCGTTCGGAGACGAGCTGGCGCTCACGTTCACCGCCGACGAGTCGATGATGCCGGATCCCGACGCCTACCGGGACGACCTGCTCGCCTCCTACGACGCGCTGGTGACGGCTATCGACGGCAGTTCACGGGGTGATCCGCCGAGGAACCGCATCTCGGTGTGACCTGAGACAGCTTTACCGTGTATGTCCGCTACCCACCGTTACCGAAAGGTAATGTGCGTCTCGGTGTCGTATCGACTGCCGGTATGACGCCGCCACGGCAAGGGGTGTCGTGACATCACCAGACAGGGACAACGCGGAATGAATGGACGGTCGGGGGCCGGACGCGCAGCACGACGCCGGGTGATGACACCCAGGCATGCACTCAATCTGACGGATCCACGGACTGTGGACGAATCGAAGTTCATCCAGATCTGGGTCTTCGAACCGGGAGAGGCCGGCCAGGAGCCGATCGGCCGCGACGAACTCGTCGAGTGGATGACCGCCCGGCTCGATCGATCCCGGGTGTTCACCGAGATCGTCGAATTCCGGTCGCCGTTGGCGTATCCCGTCTGGCGGACGGCCGAGCACGTCGACGTCGCCGACCACATCCGGTACCTCGACCTCGACGGTGCCGGCTGGGACGGGTTCACCGCCGAACTGGCTCGCATCGTCGCCGCACCGATGGATCTGAGCAGGCCGCTGTGGGAACTGCACGCGATCACCGGAGTGCGGGACGTGCCGGGCATCCCGGACGACGCCCTCTACATCGTGATCAAGTTCCAGCACGCGATCGGGGACGGCGTCGAGGCGGTCGGGATCTCACGGAGGCTCTTCGATGCTCCCGATGCGGACGTCGAGAAGCCCGAACCCGAGTACGTCCCTCCGGGACTGGTGCGTCAGGTCGCAGCGGTCCCCGGGCAGGTGGTGAACATGCTGCGCGCCGCGCGTCGCACCAAGGAAGCGGTCGCCGAACTCGACGCCCTGACCGCCAGCGGTGAGATCCCGCCCGCGCCGGCCGCGGTGCCGAATCGGTTCAATTCGCCTGCGAGCGGCGGTGCGGTGGTCGTGGACGTCGCGCGGCGATCGCTCGATGCCGCGCAGGCCGCTCGCCGGACGGTGCCGGGCGTCACCGTGAACGATTTCGCGCTCGCCGTCGTCTCCGGGGCGATGCGTGAATACCTGCGCCACCACGGCGAACTCGGTGACGACCCGGTGGTGGTCGCGTCGCCGATGTCGCTGGTGCCGCTGGCGGAACGCCGGAGGAACCCGGAACAGGCGTCGAACCAGTTCGGGATGATTCTCGTCGATCTGCACGTGCAGGAACCGGACCCGCGAGTCCGCCTCGAGAAGATCGCCGAATCCACCGCGCAGGGCAAACGGCGCAGCCGCAGCGCCCCGGCGATGATTGCGACCACCGCGCTCGACGATTATCCGTGGTGGATGGCCCGCAGGGTCGTCGCGGCGACGCATCACGCCGTCGAAGCCGGGACCGGTATCTCCGCGAACGCCATGATCACGAACGTGCCCCGTGGATCGTCCGATCTCACGTTCTTCGGCCGACGCTCCCTCGAGGCCTTCAACCTGTCGTCGGTTCACTCGGGTTTCGCGATGAGCATCACGTCGCTCGGGAGTGAACTGTCGATCAGCTTCACCGCGAACGCGGCGGCGATGCCGGATCCGCAGCGCTTCCGGCGGGCACTGGAGGATTCGTTCGACGCGCTGGTCTCGGCATTGGGGTCCACGGATCCGGACCGGCCGACCGTTCCCGTCGGCTGAACTCAGTCCCACACTCCGACTTCGTCGAGGTGCCGGACCAGGCGCTGGGCACCGTCGGTGAAGTGCTGCCGGGTCACCTCCCCGGCAGCGTCGGAGTCCCCGCGGGCGAGCGCGTCGATCAGGCGTGTGTGACTCTGCACCGCGGCGGCACCCCAGTCGGGGTCCGAGGAGTAGAAGCTGGCCGGCGTGTAGCGGGTGGCGTTGAGCAGGAACCAGGACAGTTTGCGCGCGTCCGCCGCCCGGTTCAGGGTGCGGTGGAAGACGAACTCGATGTCCTCGATCCGCCCGCCCTCGCTGGCACGCACGGCCTCACGCAGCTGCTCGTTGAGTTCGGTGAGTTCGGCAACCGTCTCGGGGGTGATGGACCGCGCCGCGCGCCGGGCTAGTTCCTCCGCGATCTGTCCCTGGAGCCAGAACAGGTCGTCGATGTCGCCGCGACTCAGCGGTGCGACGACGTACCCGCGGTGGGGGACCAGCTCGACCAGGCCCTCGCCGCGCAGGGTCAGCAGCGCCTCCCGCACGGGTGTGACGCTCACGCCGAGTTCCGCGGCGGTCTCGTCCAGGCGGATGAAGTCTCCGGGCCGCACGCCGCCGGACATGATGCGATTGCGTACGTGAACAGCGACGTCGTCGGACAGCTGGGGACGACGGCGCAGCGCACGGGACCCGACGGGACGCGGCCGGGCGGACGATGTCATGGGCACTCCTCGGGTCCGGGGCTCGGTGGGGACCGGATCCGGTCGGTGCAGTATCCCACCCCGCATGGGCCGGGGTTCCGATTCCGGGACGGATTCCGGGACACTGCAACCGGCTGTTCGTCCACGACGACCTCGACGCGGCGGTGTGCCGGGAAGGGTACGTCGACGGTGCACGCCCGCGGACGTGTGCGTCGGGTCTCCCGAGTTGAGTTTGCGGCGGCGGTCCTGCATACTGGTCGGGTTGCCTTGACCGGGTCATGGTTTTTTTGCGGCTCGGAACGGGTTGGTGTGACAGTCGCGGATCGAGCCTGACGGCCTGGTCGCGGCCACATGCAAGACGGAAGCAGTACCCCTGTGCGCCCGTATGGGTGCATCCGGTGGGTTCCCGCGGCATCGAGCTTCGGTGCCGGGGAATGAGCGGGAAGGCGACACGCCCGACCGCGTGGACCGGAGAACTATTGACAGATGAACAGCGGCAGCGGATCGGGTGCGTCCCGGTATCGCATCGTGTCAGTGCTGTTCTCGGTCGCCGTTCCGGTGGGGCTGTGCAGACGAGGTGGCTCCCGGCTCGTTCGGGTGCTACGAAACGCGGCAAGAAAAGGACACTAAGCGTGGCGGGACAGAAGATCCGCATCAGGCTCAAGGCCTATGACCACGAGGCGATCGACGCATCTGCGCGCAAGATCGTCGAGACGGTGACCCGTACGGGTGCCCGCGTGGTCGGCCCGGTGCCGTTGCCCACCGAAAAGAACGTGTACTGCGTCATCCGCTCGCCGCACAAGTACAAGGACTCGCGCGAGCACTTCGAGATGCGTACTCACAAGCGGCTGATCGACATCCTCGACCCGACGCCGAAGACGGTCGACGCGCTCATGCGCATCGACCTCCCGGCCAGCGTCGACGTCAACATTCAGTGAGCTCGTAGAAGACGCAGCGGAGATAACAAATGACTAACCAGATCAAGGGAATCCTGGGCACCAAGCTCGGCATGACCCAGGTCTTCGACGAGAACAACCGGGTCGTTCCGGTCACCGTCGTCAAGGCCGGACCGAACGTGGTCACGCAGATTCGCACCGAGGAGCGCGACGGCTACAACGCCGTGCAGCTCGCCTTCGGCGCCATCGACCCCCGCAAGGTGAACAAGCCGGTCTCCGGTCAGTTCGCCAAGGCCGGCGTGACCCCCCGCCGCCATCTCGTCGAGCTTCGTGTCGAGGACACCTCGGCCTACGAGATCGGCCAGGAGCTCACCGCAGAGGTCTTCGAGGACGGCGCGTTCGTCGACGTCACCGGCACCTCCAAGGGCAAGGGCTTCGCGGGCACCATGAAGCGCCACGGCTTCGCCGGCCAGGGTGCCTCGCACGGTGCGCAGGCCGTGCACCGTCGTCCCGGCTCCATCGGTGGCTGCGCCACCCCGGGCCGCGTGTTCAAGGGCACGCGCATGTCCGGCCGCATGGGTAGCGACCGCATCACGACGCAGAACCTCTCGGTCCACAAGGTGGACGCCGAGAACGGCCTGCTGCTGATCAAGGGTGCGATCCCGGGCCGCAAGGGCGGCGTCGTGATCGTCAAGACCGCAGTGAAGGGTGGTGCACGGGCATGACCAGCACCGAGACCGCAACCAAGCTGACGCTGGACGTCAAGGCGCCGGGTGGCAAGACCGACGGCACCGTCGATCTCCCCGCCGAGATCTTCGACGCTCCCGCCAACATCGCGCTGCTGCACCAGGTCGTCGTGGCACAGCTCGCCGCGGCTCGCCAGGGCACGCACGCCACCAAGACCCGCGGCGAGGTCCGCGGCGGTGGCAAGAAGCCGTACCGGCAGAAGGGCACCGGCCGCGCCCGTCAGGGTTCGACCCGCGCGCCTCAGTTCGCCGGCGGTGGCACGGTCCACGGACCGCAGCCGCGTGACTACAGCCAGCGCACGCCCAAGAAGATGAAGGCCGCCGCTCTCCGTGGTGCCCTCTCCGACCGGGCACGCAACGAGCGCATCCACGTGATCGCCGAGCTCGTCGCCGGGCAGACCCCGTCGACCAAGAGCGCACGCAGCTTCCTCGCGGAGCTGACCGATCGCAAGAACCTGCTCCTCGTCGTCGGCCGTGAGGATCTCGCGGCGTGGAAGAGCGTGCAGAACCTGCAGAACGTGCACCCGATCGCGCCGGATCAGCTGAACACCTACGACGTGCTCTACAGCGACGACGTCGTCTTCAGCGTCGAGGCGCTCAACACGTTCATCCACGGGCCGGCCGAGTCCGTGCAGCTCGCGAAGGAGGAGAGCAAGTGAGCACGATCGCCGATCCCCGCGACATCCTGCTGGCTCCGGTCATCTCCGAGAAGTCCTACGGGCTGATGGAGGAAGGCACCTACACCTTCCTGGTCCACCCGGACTCGAACAAGACGCAGATCAAGATTGCCGTCGAGAAGGTCTTCGGCGTCAAGGTGAGCAGCGTCAACACCGCCAACCGTCAGGGCAAGCGCAAGCGGACCCGGTTCGGTTACGGCAAGCGCAAGGACACCAAGCGCGCGCTCGTGACCCTCACCGCCGACAGCAAGCCCATCGAGATCTTCGGAGGCCCGGTCGCGTAAGCGGTCGGAACTCGAGAGATAGAGGACGAGAAGACTCATGGCAATTCGTAAGTACAAGCCGACTACCCCGGGTCGGCGCGGCGCGAGTGTCTCGGACTTCGCCGAGATCACTCGGTCGACGCCCGAGAAGTCGCTGATTCGCCCGCTGCACGGTCGCGGTGGTCGTAACGCGCACGGCCGCATCACCACCCGTCACAAGGGTGGCGGACACAAGCGCGCCTACCGCCTGATCGATTTCCGTCGCAACGACAAGGACGGCATCCCGGCCAAGGTCGCTCACATCGAGTACGACCCCAACCGCACCGCCCGCATCGCGCTGCTCCACTACGTGGACGGCGAGAAGCGCTACATCATCGCCCCCAAGGGCCTGGTGCAGGGCGCTCCCGTCGAGTCCGGCCCGACCGCGGACATCAAGCCCGGCAACAACCTGCCGCTGCGCAACATCCCGACCGGTACCACCATCCACGCGGTGGAGCTGCGTCCGGGTGGCGGCGCCAAGATGGCCCGTTCCGCCGGCGCGAGCATCCAGCTCCTCGGCAAGGAAGGCACCTACGCCACGCTGCGTATGCCGTCCGGTGAAATCCGTCGCGTCGACGTGCGCTGCCGCGCCACCGTCGGCGAGGTCGGCAACGCCGAGCAGTCGAACATCAACTGGGGCAAGGCCGGCCGTATGCGCTGGAAGGGCAAGCGCCCGACCGTCCGCGGTGTCGTGATGAACCCGGTCGACCACCCGCACGGCGGTGGTGAGGGCAAGACCTCGGGTGGTCGCCACCCGGTCAGCCCGTGGGGCAAGCCCGAGGGCCGCACCCGCAAGAACAAGGCGTCCGACAAGCTCATCGTCCGTCGTCGCCGTACCGGCAAGAAGCGCTAGTCAAGGAGGGAGTTAGAGAATGCCACGCAGCCTCAAGAAGGGCCCGTTCGTCGACGACCACCTCCTGGCGAAGGTGGATCTGCAGAACGAGAAGGGCACCAAGCAGGTCATCAAGACCTGGTCGCGCCGTTCCACTATCCTGCCCGATTTCATCGGTCACACGTTTGCCGTCCACGACGGCCGCAAGCACGTGCCGGTGTTCGTCTCGGACTCGATGGTCGGACACAAGCTCGGCGAGTTCGCGCCGACCCGTACGTTCAAGGGCCACATCAAGGACGACCGGAAGAGCAAGCGTCGATGAGCACTGAAACCACCAACCCCAGCGCTCGGGCTGTTGCGCGCCACGTGCGTGTGACCCCGATGAAGGCGCGTCGCGTCGTCGACATCGTTCGCGGCAAGTCGGTCGAGGACGCCCTCGCGATCCTCAAGTTCGCTCCGCAGGCCGCTGCCGAGCCGGTCGCCAAGGTGATCGCCTCCGCCGCTGCCAACGCGCAGAACAACCTGGACCTCGACCCCAGCACGCTCGTCGTCGCGACGGCGTACGTGGACGAGGGTGCGACCCTGAAGCGGTTCCAGCCGCGTGCCCAGGGCCGCGCGTTCCGGATCCGCAAGCGGACGAGCCACATCACCGTGATCGTCGAGAGCGTCGCCTCCCGGTCGACCGCGTCCAACCGTAACCGCCGGAAGGGAGCTCAGTAGTGGGCCAGAAAATCAACCCGCACGGCTTCCGCCTGGGCATCACCACCGACTGGAAGTCGCGTTGGTACGCGGACAAGCAGTACGCGGAGTACGTGAAGGAAGACGTCGCGATCCGTAAGTTCCTGGCCTCCGGCCTGGAGCGCGCGGGCATCGCGAAGGTCGAGATCGAGCGGACCCGGGACCGCGTGCGGGTGGACATCCACACCGCGCGTCCGGGCATCGTCATCGGCCGCCGCGGCGCCGAGGCCGATCGCATCCGCGCCGAGCTCGAGAAGCTGACCGGTAAGCAGGTCCAGCTGAACATCCTCGAGGTCAAGAACGCGGAGTCCGAGGCGCAGCTCGTCGCCCAGGGCGTTGCCGAGCAGCTCAGCAACCGTGTCGCGTTCCGTCGTGCGATGCGCAAGGCCATCCAGTCGGCCATGCGTCAGCCGAACGTCAAGGGCATCCGGGTGCAGTGCTCGGGCCGTCTCGGCGGCGCCGAGATGTCCCGCTCGGAGTTCTACCGTGAGGGTCGCGTTCCGCTGCACACGCTGCGTGCGGACATCGACTACGGCCTGTACGAGGCGAAGACCACCTTCGGTCGCATCGGCGTGAAGGTCTGGATCTACAAGGGCGACATCGTCGGTGGCCGTCGTGAGCTGGCCGCTGCTGCCGCTCCTGCGGATCGCCCGCGTCGCGAGCGCCCCAGCCGTCCGCGTCGTTCCGGTGCTTCGGGCACCACCGCGACGAGCACGGAAGCCGGCCGCGCCGCCTCCGCCGATGCACCCGCTTCGACTGAGAATCAGGAGGGCTGACGCATGTTGATCCCACGGCGGGTCAAGCACCGCAAGCAGCACCACCCGAGCCGTACGGGTGCCGCCAAGGGCGGAACCCAGGTGACCTTCGGTGAGTACGGAATCCAGGCTCTCGAGCCGGCCTACATCACCAACCGGCAGATCGAGTCCGCTCGTATCGCCATGACCCGGCACATCAAGCGTGGCGGCAAGATCTGGATCAACATCTTCCCGGATCGCCCGCTCACCAAGAAGCCGGCCGAAACCCGAATGGGTTCCGGTAAGGGTTCGCCCGAGTGGTGGGTCGCGAACGTCAAGCCCGGTCGCGTGCTGTTCGAGATGAGCTACCCGAACGAGGAGATTGCCCGCGAGGCGCTGCGCCGCGCGATGCACAAGCTCCCCTGCAAGTGCCGCATCGTGACGAGGGAGGAGCAGTTCTGATGGCTACCGGTACCCCCGCCGCGGAACTCCGCGAACTGAGCGACGCAGAACTGGCCGACAAGGTCCGTGAGTTCAAGGAAGAGCTGTTCAACCTGCGCTTCCAGATGGCGACCGGACAGTTGGACAACAACCGTCGCCTCCGCGTGGTGCGGAACGAAATTGCCCGGATCTACACGGTGCTGCGCGAGCGTGAGCTCGGCCTGTCCACCGGCCCGAATGCGGGTGACGTGGCATGAGTGAGGAAAAGGCAGTGAGCAAGAACGAAGAGCGCGCGAGCCGCAAGGTCCGCATCGGCTACGTCGTCTCGGACAAGATGGAAAAGACCATCGTGGTCGAGCTCGAGGACCGTGTGAAGCACCCGCTGTACGGCAAGATCATCCGCCGTACCACCAAGGTGAAGGCGCACGACGAGAACGGTCTGGCCGGCATCGGCGACCGCGTCCAGCTGATGGAGACGCGTCCGCTCTCCGCCAGCAAGCGTTGGCGTCTGGTCGAGGTGCTCGAGAAGGCCAAGTAGGCCTTTCTCCCGCACCGTCGGCGAGTTATCGACTACGGCACCCCGTCACCCGTTCTCCACGGGAGGCGGGGTGCCGTCGGTGTTCGGGGCGGCGTGACCGGCCGGAGCAGTGTGACCGGCCGGAGCAGCGTGACCGGCAAGGACAGGGGAGCGACCTCACAGTTCGCGAATTTGCCCTGCATGCGGTATATCGCCTACCCTGGACGGGTTGCTTCGCGGGACCCGTGTGTCTTTCGCACGTGCGCCGCGGGTAGCCGACGACCGCGTACGTCCAGGTCGGAAATCTGACGTACAAACCAATCCAGGTCAAGGAGAAGTTAGTGATCCAGCAGGAGTCGCGACTGCGCGTCGCCGACAACACGGGTGCCAAGGAGATTCTCTGCATCCGCGTTCTCGGTGGCTCGTCCCGTCGCTACGCCGGAATCGGCGACATCATCGTCGCCACCGTCAAGGACGCGATCCCCGGTGGCAACGTCAAGCGTGGCGACGTCGTCAAGGCCGTGGTCGTGCGCACCGTCAAGGAGCGCCGCCGGCCGGACGGCTCGTACATCAAGTTCGACGAGAACGCCGCGGTCATCATCAAGGGTGACAACGACCCGCGTGGCACCCGCATCTTCGGACCCGTCGGTCGCGAGCTTCGCGACAAGCGGTTCATGAAGATCGTCTCGCTCGCTCCGGAGGTGCTGTGATGAAGGTGCACAAGGGCGACACCGTGCTCGTGATCTCGGGTAAGGACAAGGGTGCCAAGGGCAAGGTCATCGCGGCCTTCCCGAAGGAGAACCGTGTCCTCGTCGAGGGCGTGAACCGGATCAAGAAGCACACGGCGGTCTCGGCCAACGAGCGCGGCGCCTCCTCCGGGGGCATCGTGACGCAGGAGGCCCCGATCCACGTTTCCAACGTCGCGGTCATCGACTCGGACGGCAACCCCACCCGCGTGGGATACCGGACCGACGAGGAGACCGGCAAGCGCGTTCGGATTTCCCGGAAGAACGGGAAGGACATCTGACATGACCACCACCGAGAACAAGACCCAGCCGCGCCTCAAGGCCCGCTACCGTGCCGAGGTCAAGGACGCGCTGCAGGCGGAGTTCGACTACGCCAACGTCATGCAGATCCCGGGCGTCGTCAAGGTCGTCGTGAACATGGGCGTCGGCGACGCCGCCCGCGACGCCAAGCTGATCAACGGCGCGGTCGCGGACCTGACCCTCATCACCGGTCAGAAGCCCGAGATCCGCAAGGCCCGCAAGTCCATCGCGCAGTTCAAGCTGCGTGAGGGCATGCCGATCGGTGCGCGCGTCACGCTGCGCGGCGACCGCATGTGGGAGTTCCTGGACCGTCTCGTGTCCATCGCGCTTCCCCGTATCCGGGACTTCCGCGGCCTCAACGGCAACCAGTTCGACGGAAACGGCAACTACACGTTCGGCCTGAACGAGCAGTCGATGTTCCACGAGATCGACGTGGACAAGATCGACCGCCCCCGCGGCATGGACATCACCGTCGTGACCACCGCTACCAACAACGAAGAAGGCCGTGCCCTGCTCAAGCACCTCGGCTTCCCGTTCAAGGAGAACTGAGCCCATGGCTAAGAAGGCACTGGTCAACAAGGCCAACAAGAAGCCGAAGTTCGCGGTTCGCGCCTACACCCGCTGCCAGCGTTGCGGCCGTCCGCACGCTGTGTTCCGCAAGTTCGGACTCTGCCGTGTCTGCCTTCGCGAGATGGCACACCGCGGTGAACTTCCCGGGGTTCACAAGAGCTCCTGGTGACGTGAACGGCGGGCGGGTCGCCACTGCGTGACCCGCCCGTCCTCACACCCGTCAGGGGTCCGATTCGTTCTCGCAGATCGGACCCGCACGAAACCAAGTTCGTTGTAGGCCCACGGCCGGAACCGCGACCACGTCGCGGCGTCGGTGTTGTATGGGAACCGCAGCGAGAAAGGTGAACAGGTCAGCTATGACCATGACCGACCCCATCGCAGACTTCTTGACGCGTCTGCGCAACGCCAACACGGCGTACCACGATCAGGTGAAGCTGCCCCACTCGAAGATCAAGGCGAACATCGCCGAGATCCTCAAGCGTGAGGGCTACATCGCCGACTTCCGCACCGAGGATGCCGAGGTGGGCAAGACCCTCGTCGTCGACCTCAAGTACGGGCCTTCCCGCGAGCGCAGCCTCGCCGGTGTGCGCCGCGTGTCGAAGCCCGGCCTGCGCGTGTACGCGAAGTCCACCAACCTGCCCAAGGTCCTGGGCGGCCTCGGCGTGGCGATCATCTCCACGTCCTCCGGCCTGCTCACCGATCGCCAGGCGGCCAAGCAGGGAGTGGGCGGGGAAGTCCTCGCCTACGTCTGGTAAGGGAGGCCAACACATGTCGCGTATCGGAAAGATTCCCGTTACCGTCCCCGCCGGCGTCGAGGTGACCATCGACGGCCAGGACGTCGCCGTCAAGGGCCCCAAGGGCAACCTGTCGCTGACGATCGCCGAGCCCATCGCCATCGCGAAGGGTGAGGACGGCGCGCTCCAGGTCACCCGCCCCAACGACGAGCGTCGCAGCCGTGCGCTGCACGGTCTGTCGCGCACCCTCGTGCAGAACCTCATCGTCGGTGTGACCCAGGGCTACACCACCAAGATGGAGATCTTCGGCGTCGGTTACCGCGTGGCGCTCAAGGGCAAGGACCTCGAGTTCTCGCTCGGCTACAGCCACCCGGTGCTCATCGAGGCCCCGGAGGGCATCACCTTCGCGGTCGAGACCCCGACGAAGTTCTCGATCTCGGGTATCGACAAGCAGCAGGTCGGCCAGATCGCGGCCAACATCCGTCGTCTGCGCAAGTCCGACCCCTACAAGGGCAAGGGCATCCGCTACGAGGGTGAGCAGGTCCGTCGCAAGGTCGGAAAGACGGGTAAGTGATCATGAGCGAGCAGACAGAGAACCAGAAGGCCAAGCGCATCCCGCGTGGCAAGGACGTGTCCACCACGCGCCGGCTGTCGAAGACGCGTCGTCACTTCCGTCTCCGCAAGAAGATCTCGGGCACCGCAGATCGTCCGCGTCTCGTCGTCAACCGGTCGTCGCGTCACCTGCACGCGCAGCTGGTCAACGACCTGACGGGTACGACCATCGCAGCTGCGTCGACGATCGAAGCCGATGTCCGCGCCCTCGAGGGCGACAAGAAGGCCCGTGGCGCCAAGGTCGGTCAGCTGATCGCCGAGCGCGCGAAGGCTGCGGGCGTGGAAGCTGTGGTCTTCGACCGCGGTGGCCACACCTACAGCGGCCGCATCGCGGCCCTCGCGGACGCGGCTCGCGAAGGCGGGTTGAAGTTCTGATGACCATTTTTTCGAACGGAAGGAACGCCTGATGCCGGGACGTCAGCGGCGTGACGGCGGCAACGGCCCCGCCGGACAGAGTGGCCCCAACACCGGGGACAACCGTGGTGGTCGCGACCGCCGCGATCGCGACTCGCGTGGCGGCGCAGCCGCCGAGAAGTCGAACTACATCGAGCGTGTCGTCTCGATCAACCGTGTGTCGAAGGTCGTCAAGGGCGGTCGTCGCTTCAGCTTCACCGCTCTGGTGATCGTGGGCGACGGCAACGGCCTGGTCGGCGTCGGCTACGGCAAGGCCAAGGAAGTTCCCGCGGCCATTCAGAAGGGTGTCGAGGAGGCTCGCAAGGGCTTCTTCCGCGTCCCGCTCATCGGCAAGACCATCACCCACCCGGTGCAGGGTGAGGCCGCTGCAGGTGTCGTCCTGCTGCGTCCCGCCAGCCCCGGTACCGGTGTGATCGCCGGTGGCGCGGTGCGTGCCGTGCTCGAGTGCGCGGGCATCCAGGACATCCTGTCGAAGTCGCTCGGCTCCGACAATGCCATCAACGTCGTGCACGCGACCGTGGCTGCCCTCAAGCAGCTGCAGCGTCCGGAGGAAGTCGCGGCTCGCCGCGGTCTGGCCCTCGAGGACGTGGCTCCGGCCGGCATGCTGCGTGCACGTGCACAGGCTGCTGGGAGCGTGAACTAATGGCAGAGCTGAAGATCACCCAGATCAAGAGCACCATCGGCGCCAAGTCGAACCAGCGTGACAGCCTGCGCACCCTCGGCCTGCGGAAGATCCGCCAGTCCGTCGTGCGTGAGGACAACGCGCAGAACCGCGGCTTGATCAACGTGGTGCGTCACCTCGTCACGGTTGAGGAGGTCTGAGAATGACCATCAAGCTGCACCACCTGCGTCCCGCTCCGGGCGCGAAGACGGACAAGACCCGCGTCGGCCGCGGTGAAGGTTCGAAGGGCAAGACCGCAGGCCGCGGTACGAAGGGCACCAAGGCGCGTAAGAACGTCTCGGCGGCCTTCGAGGGTGGCCAGATGCCGCTGCACATGCGGCTTCCGAAGCTCAAGGGCTTCAAGAACGCCTTCCGCACCGAGTACCAGGTCGTCAACGTCGGCGACATCGCTCGTGTGTTCCCCGAGGGCGGCACCATCGGCGTCGACGAGCTCGTCGCCAAGGGCCTGGTTCGCAAGAACCAGCTCGTGAAGGTGCTCGGCGAGGGCGAGATCTCCGTGGCCGCTCAGGTGACCGCGGACAAGTTCTCCGGCTCCGCCAAGGAGAAGATCACCGCAGCCGGCGGCACCGCGACCGTTCAGGCCTGACCTGTTCGCTCGTGCCCGTGCACGGCTCTCGAACGGCCGCGCTGCAGCTACTGCTGCGGTGCGGCCGTTCGTCGTTTCGGGTTGCTGACGTACCCTTACGGGCACGTCCTTGCGCCCGCGTGGCCCGGCCTCGGTCCACGCGCTCGGTGTCGTGCGAGGCCCCCTCGCGTGGTCGCCGCACCGGGCCGCACTGTTAGAGTTCAAGAGTTGTCCACCGTCCGACGGGTGGTACCCATCGCCCCGTCGCCCCCGCCCGGCCTGCCAGGAGGATCTTTGCTTTCCGCCTTCGTTTCGGCCCTCAGGACCCCGGACCTGAGGCGGAAGATCCTCATTGCGATCGGTCTGGTCGCGTTGTACCGGCTCGGTGCGACGCTGCCGTCCCCGGGCGTCGACTACGGAAACGTCCGCGCCTGCATCGACCAGATCTCCGGTGGCGAACAGGCGGGCATCTACTCGCTGATCAACCTGTTCTCCGGCGGCGCGCTACTGCAGCTGTCGGTGTTCGCGATCGGCATCATGCCGTACATCACCGCCAGCATCATCGTGCAGCTGCTCACCGTCGTGATTCCCCGGTTCGAGGAACTACGCAAGGAGGGCCAGGCCGGTCAGGCGAAGATGACGCAGTACACCCGCTACCTGGCGATCGCGCTGGCGGTGCTGCAATCGACCGGCATCGTGGCTCTCGCCGCGCGAGGGCAGCTCCTGCAAGGATGTGCCGAACCGATCCTGGCCGACGACAGTATCTTCGGCATGGTCGTCATCGTGCTCGTGATGACCGCGGGTGCGGCACTGGTCATGTGGTTCGGTGAGCTCATCACCGAGCGGGGTGTCGGCAACGGCATGTCGCTGCTGATCTTCGCCGGTATCGCGTCGCGCCTGCCGTCCGAGGGCAACATGATCCTCGAATCCCGCGGTGGCCTCGTCTTCGCGCTCGTGTGCGTCGTCGCGCTGGCGATCATCACCGGCGTCGTGTTCGTCGAGCAGGGTCAGCGCCGGATCCCGGTGCAGTACGCCAAGCGCATGGTCGGGCGCCGCATGTACGGCGGCTCGTCCACCTACCTGCCGCTGAAGGTCAACCAGGCCGGCATCATCCCGGTGATCTTCGCGTCGTCCCTGCTGTACCTGCCGAACCTCATCGCGCAGCTCACCGGTGCGAGCACGGCGACCGATCCGAGTTGGTGGCAGCGGTTCATCAACGAGTACCTCGTCAATCCGAACAACCCCGTCTACATCGCGATCTACTTCGCGCTGATCGTGTTCTTCGTCTTCTTCTACGTCGCGATCACCTTCAATCCGGAGGAACGCGCCGACGAGATGAAGAAGTACGGCGGGTTCATCCCCGGTATCCGTCCCGGCCGACCCACCGCGGACTACCTCACGTACGTGCTCAATCGCATCACCGTGCCGGGCGCGCTGTACCTGGGTCTCATCGCCACGCTTCCGCACTTCTTCCTGTCCGGTAGCCAGACCGCGTCGAGCATCTTCGGCGGCGCAGCGGTGCTCATTCTCGTCAGTGTCGCGCTGGACACTGTCAAGCAGATCGAAAGTCAACTCATGCAGCGCAACTACGAAGGGTTCCTCAAGTGAGACTTGTACTCCTCGGTCCTCCCGGTGCCGGCAAGGGCACGCAGGCCGCAATCCTGTCGGAGAAGCTCGGCGTCCCTGCCATTTCGACCGGCGATCTCTTCCGCGCCAACATCGGCCAGGGCACCCCGCTCGGCGTCGAGGCCAAGAAGTACATCGACGCCGGCGAGCTCGTGCCGGCCGAGATCACCAACAACATGGTGCGCGCCCGCCTCGCCGAGCCCGACGCGGCGAACGGCTTCCTGCTCGACGGGTTCCCCCGCAGCGTGGAACAGGCTCGCGAACTCGAGTCGATCCTGAAGGATCTCGACACCGCCCTCGACGGCGTGCTGTCCTTCGAGATCGACGAGGACATCGTCGTCGAGCGGATGCTCGCCCGTGGTCGCGCCGACGACAAGGAAGACGTGATCCGCAACCGCCTCCGGGTGTACCGCGAGGAGACCGCGCCGCTGCTCGACTACTACGCCGATTCGCTCGTCACGGTCGATGCGGTCGGTGAGGTCGAGGAGATCAACGCCCGCGCACTCGCTGCGCTCGGCAAGTAACAAGCAGGACCGAGGAGTTCGACATGGGTTTCGGGCGCAAGCGCAAGGTCGTCCCGTTCCGCACGTCCGGTGAACTGGACGCGATGGCGGCTGCGGGCGCGATCGTCGGGGCCGCGCTGGTCGCGGTGCGCGACGCCGCGAAGCCCGGTGTCAGCACCCTCGAGCTCGACCAGGTGGCGGAGGCGGTCATTCGCGATGCGGGGGCCGTCCCGTCGTTCCTGGGCTACCACGGGTTCACCGGTTCGATCTGCTCGTCGGTGAACGACCGCGTCGTGCATGGCATCCCGTCCGCCGACGACGTCCTCGCCGAGGGCGACCTGGTGTCCATCGACTGCGGGGCGATCCTCGACGGATGGCACGGCGATTCGGCGTGGACGTTCGGCGTCGGCGAGTTGTCGCAGGCCGACGCCGATCTGAGCGAGGCGACGCGGCTGTCGATGGAGGCCGGCATCGCCGCGATGCTTCCCGGCAACCGGCTCACCGACGTCTCGCACGCGATCGAACTGGGCACCCACGCCGCGGAGAAGCTGCACGGTCGCAGCTACGGGATCGTCGACGGGTACGGCGGTCACGGCATCGGCCGCGAAATGCACATGGACCCGTTCCTGCCGAACGAGGGCGCGCCCGGCAAGGGACCGCGTCTGGTCGTCGGATCGGTGCTCGCGATCGAGCCGATGCTCACCCTCGGCACGTACGACACCGAAGTGCTCGAGGACAAGTGGACCGTCGTGACCACCGACGGCAGCCGGGCCGCGCACTGGGAGCACACCGTCGCGGTCACCGAGGACGGCCCCCGCATCCTCACGCTCCGCCCCGAGTAGTCGCCGACCCCTGATTTCCCGAGCGAAGGTACCGTTCGCTCGGTTGAAGGAGATGAACGGTACATTCGCTCGGATGGGGGAGCGGGCTCACACCTCGAGCAGGAGGGTCACCGGGCCGTCGTTGACGAGGCTGACCTCCATGTGCGCGCCGAACACTCCGGTGGCCACCTCGGCTCCGAGGGCGCGCAGGGCCGCGACGAACTCGTCGACGAGCGGTTCGGCGACCGGGCGCGGAGCCGCCGCCGACCACGACGGGCGCCGGCTCTTCCGGGTGTCGGCCATCAGCGTGAACTGGCTGACGACCAGCAGCGGAGCACCCAGATCGGACGCGGACTTCTCGTCCTCGAGGATCCGCATCGTCCACACCTTCCGGGCCAGGGTCGCGGCCTTCGCGGCGTCGTCGTCGTGCGTGACGCCGACGAGAACGAGCAGTCCGTGTCCGCCTTCGACGGGGGAGATGCGCGCGACCTCGGTGCCGTCCACCGACACCGCCGCCGTCGTGACCCGTTGAACCAGTGCCCGCACCCGCGGTCCTCCTCATGTCGGCTTATTTGGCCAGGTGGGAAACTTCCCGTACGATTGATCGGTGGTGCGCTCTGCGCCCGGTGATCGGCTTGCCCGTGAACCGGTTCCAGCCGAGCGTCACGGTATCGGATGCCGATGCAACCACACACCGAACGACGGATCGCGGAGGATATGGCTAAGAAAGACGGGGCAATCGAGGTCGAAGGCCGTGTTGTCGAACCGTTGCCCAATGCGATGTTCCGCATTGAGCTCGAGAACGGTCACAAGGTCTTGGCTCACATCAGTGGCAAGATGCGCCAGCACTACATCCGCATCCTGCCCGAGGACCGGGTTGTCGTGGAGCTCTCCCCCTACGACCTGTCGCGCGGACGCATCGTCTACCGCTACAAGTAAGAGCTTCCCCGGCTACACGGTCGGGGAGAACCATGTCTTCGACACGGTCTTTTGCCGTGTCCGGGGGCGTACATACAGGAGATCGGACGCACGTGAAGGTTCAGCCTAGCGTCAAGAAGATCTGCGAGAAGTGCAAGGTGATCCGCCGCAACGGCCGGGTCATGGTGATCTGCGAGAACCTGCGTCACAAGCAGCGTCAGGGCTAGATCGACTCTTCTTCGCGAAGATCGGCTTGGCAACAAGCAGCTCGGCAACGAGCACGAAGACCTTCCAGCACCAGTCGCACGGTTACGATTCCCGATTCGTCGGGAAGCTGTGCGATCAACCCCCGGTTCGGAGGCCGGGGCCCCACTGTGTTTGTCGACACACAGTTTCTTCGACGCAGGGGACGGGCTGGGAGCAGACCTCCGCACACCGAAAAGGAATGCCACTCATGGCACGTCTCGCAGGTGTCGATCTTCCCCGCGAAAAGCGGATGGAGATCGCACTGACCTACATCTACGGCATCGGCCGTACCCGCTCCAAGGAGATCCTGGCGGCAACCGGCGTGAGCCCGGACCTGCGCAGCAAGGACCTCTCGGACGAGGACCTGGCGAAGCTCCGCGAGTACATCGAGGAGTCCTACAAGGTCGAGGGTGACCTCCGCCGCGAGGTCCAGGCGGACATCCGCCGCAAGATCGAGATCGGCTGCTACCAGGGCCTGCGACACCGTCGTGGTCTGCCCGTGCGTGGACAGCGCACCAAGACCAACGCCCGCACCCGTAAGGGTCCGAAGCGCACCGTCGCAGGAAAGAAGAAGTAATGCCTCCCAAGTCACGCAGCACCGGTCCCAAGAAGACCCAGAAGGCACGGCGCAGGGACAAGAAGAACGTTCCGCACGGCGCTGCTCACATCAAGAGCACCTTCAACAACACGATCGTGTCCATCACGGACCCGCAGGGCAACGTGATCTCCTGGGCGTCCTCCGGCCACGTCGGCTTCAAGGGCTCGCGCAAGTCGACCCCGTTCGCCGCGCAGCTCGCCGCCGAGAACGCCGCCCGCAAGGCGCAGGAGCACGGTGTCAAGAAGGTCGACGTCTTCGTGAAGGGCCCGGGCTCGGGCCGCGAGACGGCGATCCGTTCCCTCCAGGCCGCGGGCCTCGAGGTCGGCACCATCTCCGACGTCACCCCCCAGCCGCACAACGGCTGCCGTCCGCCGAAGCGGCGTCGGGTCTAACGGGAAAGGAATAGGTACTAGAAAATGGCACGTTATACCGGTCCCGTTACCCGCAAGTCGCGTCGTCTCCGTGTCGACCTCGTCGGAGGCGACCAGGCGTTCGAGCGTCGCCCCTACCCGCCGGGCCAGCACGGCCGCGCGCGGATCAAGGAGAGCGAATACCTGCTCCAGCTGCAGGAGAAGCAGAAGGCCCGCTTCTCCTACGGCATCATGGAGAAGCAGTTCCGCCGCTACTACGAGGAAGCCGCCTCCCGTCCCGGTAAGACCGGTGAGGTTCTGCTGACCATCCTCGAGTCGCGTCTGGACAACGTCGTCTACCGTGCCGGCCTCGCCCGCACGCGTCGTCAGGCACGTCAGCTCGTCTCGCACGGCCACTTCCTGGTGAACGGCAAGAAGGTCGACATCCCGAGCTACCGCGTCTCCCAGTACGACATCATCGATGTCCGCGAGAAGTCGCTGAGCACGCTGCCGTTCCAGGTCGCCCGCGAGACCCTGGGCGAGCGCCCGGTTCCGGGTTGGCTGCAGGTCGTCGGTTCGCGTCTGCGGGTGCTGATCCACCAGCTCCCCGAGCGCGCGCAGATCGACATCCCGCTGCAGGAACAGCTGATCGTCGAGTACTACTCGAAGTAAGGCGCACATGCGCTGCGGTGTTCTTCCGACCCGGTTCTTCGGAGTCACGGCCGGGAGAACACCGCATCCCACGAGGGCGTCATATAGCGGACGCCCACAAGGAGGCAACTCATGCTCATTTCGCAGCGACCCACGCTGACCGAAGAAGTCATCGCCGACAACCGCTCGAAGTTCGTCATCGAGCCGCTCGAGCCTGGCTTCGGGTACACCCTCGGCAACTCGCTTCGTCGCACCCTGCTGTCCTCGATCCCGGGCGCGGCCGTCACCAGCATCCGCATCGACGGCGTGCTCCACGAGTTCACCACCGTCCCCGGTGTGAAGGAGGATGTCACCGACATCATCCTGAACCTCAAGGGCCTCGTGGTGTCCTCGGACGAGGACGAGCCGGTCACCATGTACGTCCGCAAGCAGGGCCCCGGAACCGTGACCGCGGCTGACATCGTGCCCCCGGCCGGTGTCACCGTCCACAACCCGGACCTGCACATCGCCACCCTGAACGACAAGGGCAAGCTGGAGATCGAGCTCGTCGTCGAGCGCGGTCGCGGCTACGTCCCGGCCGTGCAGAACAAGGCGTCCGGCGCCGAGATCGGCCGTATCCCGGTCGACTCGATCTACTCGCCGGTGCTCAAGGTGACGTACAAGGTGGAGGCGACCCGCGTCGAGCAGCGCACCGACTTCGATCGGCTGATTCTCGACGTGGAGACCAAGAACTCGATCACCGCGCGGGACGCGCTCGCTTCGGCGGGCAAGACCCTGGTGGAGCTCTTCGGTCTGGCTCGTGAGCTGAACGTCGAAGCAGAAGGCATCGAGATCGGTCCCTCGCCCGCCGAGGCCGACCACATCGCCTCCTTCGGACTTCCCATCGAGGATCTGGACCTGACGGTCCGGTCCTACAACTGCCTCAAGCGCGAAGGTGTCCACACCGTCGGCGAGCTCGTGGCACGCACGGAGTCCGACCTGCTCGACATCCGCAACTTCGGTCAGAAGTCCATCGACGAGGTCAAGGTCAAGCTGCACTCGCTCGGCCTGTCGCTCAAGGACAGCCCCGCATCGTTCGACCCGAGCACCGTGGCCGGCTACGACGCCGCCACCGGTACCTGGAGCGACACCGATGCCGGTTCCTTCGGCGACACCGACGGCAACGAGGACTACGCCGAGACCGAGCAGCTGTAGCAGCTCACGGTCCGTTACTAGGAGAAAATCATGCCCAAGCCCAAGAAGGGCGCCCGCTTCGGCGGGTCGGCCTCGCACCAGAAGGCGATCATGGCCAACCTGGCCACCGCCCTCTTCGAGCACGGCCGCATCACCACCACCGAGGCCAAGGCCAAGGCTCTGCGTCCCTACGCGGAGAAGCTCGTCACGCACGCGAAGACCGGCACGCTGGCCTCGCGTCGTGAGGTGCTGAAGGTCATCCGCAACAAGGACGTCGTGCACGCCCTGTTCGCGGAGATCGGTCCGTTCTACGAGGACCGCAACGGCGGCTACACCCGCATCATCAAGACCGTTCCCCGCAAGGGTGACAACGCTCCGATGGCGATCATCGAGCTCGTCAAGGAGAAGACGGTCACCTCCGAGGCCGATCGCGCTCGCCGCGTCGCCGCCTCGCAGGCCGCCGAGGAGAACGTCGTCGAGGCTGTCGAAGCCGACGCGACCGACGCCGAGGTCGAGAACGCGGACGCCGTCGTCGAGGGTATCGAGGACAGCACCGCGACGGCCGCCGACGCCGACGAGGCCAAGAAGGACTAGTCCACTTGGTTTCGGCATCCGCTGATGCGAACGAACCCGTCGTCCCCTCGGGGGACGGCGGGTTCGCCGCATCCGAGCCCGGGGACATCACCCGGCTCCGACTCGACATCGCCTACGACGGCACCGACTTCTCCGGCTGGGCCCGGCAGCCCGGCCTGCGCACCGTGTGCGGAGAGATCGAGGAGAGACTCTCCGCGATCGTGCGCACCCCCGTCCTGCTGACGGTCGCCGGGCGCACCGACGCCGGCGTGCACGCCTCCGGACAGGTCGCCCACGTCGACGTGCCCACCTCCGCCCTGCCCGAAGACCCGTCCCGCTGGGTGCGGCGCCTCGCCCGCTTCCTTCCCAAGGACGTGCGCGTCACCGCGATCTCGATCGCCCCCGAACACTTCGACGCCCGGTTCTCGGCGATCCGGCGGCACTACGAGTACCGCGTCACCACCGCCGTGTACGGGGCGCAGCCGCTGCGCGCCCGCGACACCGTCGCGTGGCCGAAGGCCGTCGACCTCGACGCGATGCAGCGGGCGTCGGCGTCGCTGCTCGGCCTGCACGACTTCGCGGCGTTCTGCAAGCGACGCGAGGGCGCGACCACCGTCCGCGAACTGCAGCGCTACGAGTGGACCCGGGACGGCGACATCCTCACCGCCCACGTGAGTGCCGACGCGTTCTGCTGGTCGATGGTGCGCAGCCTCGTCGGCGCCGCCCTCGCGGTGGGTGAAGGCCGGCGGACCGTCGAATGGATGACCGGTCTGCTCGACGAGCGCGAACGCGCGGCGTCGGTCGCGGTCGCGCCGGCGCACGGCCTGTCGCTCGTCGGGGTGGACTATCCCGCCGACGAGGACCTCGCCGCCCGGAACGCGGCGACCCGCGAGGTGCGCGGCCCGATCGCCCCGGGGTGCTGTTAGGGGGCTTCGCCCCCGGTGTTCCTTCGTGGCGGCAGGGGCCGCCGGAAAGGCACACGGCACCAACAGGACACCGAGTGGTTGGATACAGCCATGGACGGGACCGAGCCGATCAAGCTGGACATCATCGTGGCGAGTGTGCGCGCAGGACGTGTCGCTCCTGTCGTCGCGAACTGGTTCGCGGACACCGCGCGCCGGCGATCCGAATTCGACGTCGGGATTCTCGATCTCGCCGATACCCCACTGCCGCAGGATCTGTCCGGGGGAGCCGAGGCCGAGGCGTTCACCCGCCGGATCGGTGCCGCTGAGGCGTTCGTGATCGTCACCTCCGAGTACAACCACGGCTATCCGGCGTCGCTCAAGACCGCGATCGACACCGTCAAACACGAATGGCGCACCAAGCCGGTCGGATTCGTCGCCTACGGCGGGCTGTCCGGAGGGCTGCGGGCCGTCGAGCAACTCCGCCAGGTGCTGATCGAGGTGCACATGGTGCCGGTCCGCGAATCCGTGAGCTTCCACCGCGTCAAGCACGCATTCGCCGCCGACGGCAGCACCTCCGACGGCGCCGCGATCGATGCGGCCGAGCGGATGCTCGACGAAATCGCATGGTGGGCACGCACCGTGCGGGCCGGGCGGAAGACCGAACCCTATCCGGGCTGACGCGCCCTGATCGGGGACTTCAGCGGGCGGGAGCCGGTTCTGCCGTGCGGGGCCGGCCGATGTGCGCCGTTTCGGCGGCGATGGTCACCAGCGTCAACGCGGTGCGCCGCGAGCCGGCGGTGAGTATCACCCGGTTGCCCACGGCACCCGGCTGCACGAGTGTCAGATCGGGGCGCTCGCGCGGCCACTGATCCGGATGGGTGTGCACGTGCAGTGCGGTGACGTGCGGCGGCACGGTCGCCGGTCGCACGCCGTCGTAGACGACCGTGTCGAACTCGACGTCGCCGGGATGGCGGCCCGCCCGGCGCAGCCGATCCGGACCGGCCGCGCCGTCGAGTAGCGGCTGCCACGCCTGCGGACGGTCGGTGTGGACGACGACCCGGGCGCCGACCGCGACCGCCCGGAACACGATCTGCAGTGCCAGATACAGTTCCCCGGCCACGTGCACCGAGCGCACGCCCGCACCCGTCAGCCGCGCGGCGACCGCCTTCCCGGATTCGTCGGATCCGATGAGCTGGCCGCATCCGGCAACCGGCAGCGCCAGCGCGTCGAGATCCGCGGTCGTCAGGGAGCGCGGCATCGTCAGATTCTCGAGTCCCGGCACGGCGAGCGGCAACGCGGCCACGAGAGCGGCACGGTCGCGGCCCCGCACCGGACGCATTCCCGGCGCGGCGAGCGGCTCGGCGGAGCGTGTCGTGGTTCGCACGAGTGCGCCGGCCCGGACCCGGTCCGGTGTCGAACCCGGCCGCAGCCGCACCGTCACAGTGGACGAAATCGACGGAAGCGACCAGAACCCGGTCAACGTCGCACGATCGAGCCGGCGCGGCTCGACGACTCCGCCGCTGTCGAATCCGCCGGGCAACGGGACGTACCGCCAGTGCCTTTCGAGCTCGGCGGGATCGACACCCCGGGTGATGCGCGCGACCGCGGCATCGATCTCGGAGGAGCGGAGAATCCTTGTGTGCAGACCGGATTCACCCAGGATGCGCTCGAGTCGTTGCGCAGCGACCGTGATCGTCCGGGCGGCCCCTTCGACGCCTCCGCCGCGCCGCGCGACGGCGTCCCGGCACCGGGACACGTCGAGCCGCAACGCAAGTCGTACCGTGCACACCGATGCAGCCGGGAGCGGCCCGACGAGCTGTGCGTAGACCCGGCCGGCCGGCGTCGTGTCGAGGACGCGCCGACCGTGCGCGACGACGTCGATCGCGTCGAGGGTGACGTCGTGGTGCGAGAGGCCCCGCGCGATCGCCGCGAGCGGCAGCACCCGGCCCGGCGCGGCACGGTCGCGATCGAGGCGAGCGCTGTCGGCAGGCGGGGGAAGAACTTCGAGTACCGCGCTCAGACAGGTGCCGTCCCGGATCAGTCCGATACAGCCGGATCCGAGGGGGTGATCGACCGGCCGCCCCGGCCGCCGGTATCGCCCGCTGAAGTACAGCCACAGCACCACCGCGAGGTCGGGCACACCGCGACCGCGGATGCGCACGAGTACCACCGCGGCGACGCACACCGCAACGGCGGCGACGATCGCCACGGGTGCACCGGCCGACGCCACGGCCACCCCCGCCGCCGCGGCGACACACTGGGCGGCCACGAGCCTTACGAGGCCCGTCCCTTGTGCCCGTGCGGATTCCACTCGATCCATCGCTGTTCCCCCGACTCCGGCCGAGGCGGACCGCAGGGCCCACCCGACATTCCCCGAGCGAACTGTACTGTGTTGCGGCAGGGGGCGTGCGGTACGGGGGAGGAAGCATGGCAGCGCAACCCACCACGCGGTGGCAGGTCAGCGGTTACCGATTCCTGGTGCGGCGCATGGAGCATGCGCTGGTCCGCCGGGACGTGCGGATGATCGGCGACCCGATGCGTTCGCAGGCGCGGGCACTCGCGGTCGGTGCCGTCGTTGCATGTCTCGTTCTCGCCGGGTGCGCGGCGCTGGCATTGTTCCGGCCACAGGACAAGATCGGCAACGCCGCCATCGTGATCGGCCGCGACTCCGGGGCGATGTTCGTCGCCGTCGACGGTGCGTTCCATCCGGTGCTCAACCTGGCTTCGGCGCGCCTCGTGCTGGGCAACGCAGCCGAACCGGCAGTGGTCGCGGACGAGGAGTTCGCGACGCGACCGCGCGGCCCGCTCGTCGGCATCCCCGGGGCCCCGTCCGCTCTGGCGCTCCGCTCCGGCGACGATCCGTGGACCGTGTGTGACACGGTTGCGGCTGAAACTCAGTCGACGACAACGACTCTCGTCGTCGGAACACCCGAGTACGGTGATCGGATCGGCGTCCTCGACGATGAAGCACTGCTCGTCGCCGCCGGAGGAACGCACTACCTGATCTACGACGGGACACGAGCGGAGATCGACCTGCACGACCGCGCGCTGACCCGCGTGCTCGGCATCGACGAGACGATGGTGCGCCCGGCAGGGGCCGGACTGATCGAGGTGATCCCGGAGGTGCCACGCCTGACCGCACCCCTCATCGCAGCAGCCGGCACCGAACCCGATTATCCCATCGACGGATTGACGGTGGGCTCGGTGGTCGCGATGGCCGAGCCGGACGGTCGCCGCTACTACGTCGTGCTGCGTGACGGGGTGCAGGAGGTGTCCGAGGCCACCGCCCAGATCATCCATTACTCGGATTCGCAAGGCGCCGCGGAGATTCCGATCGTCCCTCCGGATACGACCAACCAGGCACCGACGGTGCACGAACTGGCGGTCGACACGTTCCCGCAGACGGTCCCGTCGATCGTCGACGCGGCCGCCCGGCCGGTTCGTGCGCACCCATTCGGTGGTGGCCGCGTTGCCGACCGCGGTGTCGTTGCGGGGTTTCCCCGTGGTCGCGATCGACGGTGACCGGGATGCCGCGCGGCGGCTCACCCGGGCGATGCTGGTGCAGCTGTGCACCTTTCACGGACCGGATGTGCTGCAGGTCGCGGTGGTGTGCGGCCCCGACACCGCCGCGGAGTGGGAATGGGTGAAATGGCTTCCCCACGCCCAGCATCCGGAGATGCGCGATGGAGCGGGAAGCGCACGGACCGTATTCGGTTCGATGCTCGAGCTCGAGACGGTCTTCGGACAGCAACTGGCGATGCGCGGTCGTTTCGCGCGCAACGCCCCCGCGGTCGAGGGCGTACCGCAGATCGTCGTCGTGGTCGACGGCGGCGTCCACGGGTCCGGTTCCGGTGTATTCGACGACGGCGGGATCGATTCGGTCGTGGTGCTCGATCTGTGCCGCTTCGTGCCTCGGCTCGCCGCGACGCGCGGACTCCAGCTGGTCATCGACGGCAGCGAGTCGGACGGCGAGGATCTGGGTGCCCGCGCGGGCAGCACGGTGGAGACGTTCGCGCGGGCGGACGGCCTGAGCGTCGCGCAGGCGCAGACCATGGCACGGCGTCTGGCGCCCTACCGTATCTCCGCGGTGACGGCCGGTGACAACGGAGGTGGCGACGAACGGCCGTCTACTTGGCAGGACCTGCTCGGTCTCGGCGATCCGGCGCATTTCGATCCCGACCGGGCGTGGGTGCCGCGTCGGGGCCGGGACCGGCTGCGGGTCCCCATCGGTGTCGGTGTCGACGGTGCCCCCGTCGAACTGGATCTGAAGGAAGCCGCGGAGAACGGCATGGGGCCGCACGGATTGTGTATCGGCGCTACGGGCTCCGGAAAATCCGAGTTCTTGCGCACACTGGTGCTCGGTCTGATCGCGACACACGCACCCGACGCGTTGAACCTCGTGCTCGTCGACTTCAAGGGTGGCGCCACGTTCCTCGGCCTGGATCGGGCACCGCACGTGGCCGCCGTCATCACCAACCTCGCCGACGAACTGGCGATGGTGGACCGGATGAAGGATGCCCTCGAGGGCGAGATGAATCGCAGGCAGGAATTACTGCGCGCGGCAGGCAATTTCGCGAACGTGGGTGACTACGAGCGGGCACGGGCGTCGGGCGCGCCGCTGGCGCCGCTGCCCGCGCTGTTCGTCGTCGTCGACGAGTTCTCCGAATTGCTCACCCAGCAACCGGATTTCGCCGATCTGTTCGCCGCCATCGGCCGGCTCGGCCGTTCGCTGCACATGCACCTGCTGCTCGCCAGCCAGCGGCTCGACGAGGGTCGGTTGCGCGGTCTCGACAGTCATCTGTCCTACCGAATCGGTCTGAAGACGTTCTCGGCGAACGAATCCCGCAGTGTCCTCGGTGTCCCGGACGCCTACCACCTGCCGTCGTCGCCGGGTGCCGGCTATCTCAAGTGCGATTCCGCGGAGATCGTGCGGTTCGCCGCGGCCTACGTCTCCGGCCCCTACGAACCCGGCCGCGCCACACATCGGAGTCCCGGCACG
>NZ_JBMBTE010000033.1:0-48768 GCF_048897285.1 Rhodococcus sp. O3 | reverse complement strand
CGGCACCGGCGCGAGCGGCGCGAGCCGGGACGCGTCGAGCAGCGGTGCCATATCGGTGCGGGCCTGCGGCAGCAGGTCGTCGACGGTGGTGGCCGCGGTCGCGGTCAGATCGGGATAGTCGGTCGCGGTCATCCGATCACCTCCGTCGGGACAGCCGCGGGACGTGGGAGCGGCGCGGGACGCACGGTGCCGTCGGTGAGATCGGCGAGCAGGCGCAGCACGTCGGGGCGACGGTCGCGGGCCAGTGGGAACGAGGCGCGGCGGGCGGGCACGGCGTCGAGGTCGAGGGTGACGCGCAGGGTCTCGCCGGCGCGGTGGGCCGGGGCCTGGGCGACGATCTCACCGCTCGGGGAGATCACGCACGACAATCCGAAATAGTCGACAGTCACGCCGTTGAGGGTTTCGGGGCCGCCGCGGTTGGCGGCGATGATCCAGGTCTGCGATTCGAGTGCGCGAGTTTGCAGTTCGGCGAGGAACAGGTCTTCGCGGCTGCCGAGGGACGAGACGATCGCGAGCATCACTTCTGCGTCGAGTGCGCGGGCGACCGCCCAGTATTCGGGGAAGGTGCGGTCGTAGCAGATGACGCAGCCGAAGCGGGTGCCGAACGCGTCGACCGTGGCCGGTGCCTGCCCGGGCGAGAAGTGGTACTTCTCGTCGATGTCGACGTCGCCGACCTTGCTCGCGGGCAGCGACAGCTTGCGGTAGGCCGGCACGCCGCCGCCGTCGGGGGTGCGCCACGTGAGCACCTCGCCGGTCGCGTCGATCAGCACGACGGAGTTGTGAGTGACGTCGTGGGCGGTGCGCTCGAACATGCCGAAGGTGATGGCGCAGCCCAGTTCTCGGGCGAGGTCGCCGAACAGGTCGGTGGCGTCGCCCGGGATCGTCTGCGCCCACGGGGTGCGGTCGACGTCGTGGCTTGTGCAGAAGTAGGGGGTGGTGATCAGTTCCGGAAGGACCACCAGGTCGGGGGTGCTGCCGTCGTCTGCGGGTGCCGCCGCGGTGCGGACGAGTGCGGCGAGCCGGGCCAGGTTGCCGAGGAGGTCCTCGGTCAGTTCGCCGGCCTGCACGATGGCGACGTCGAGGGTGCGCGAAGTCAAGGAGGAACCTCCGGGGAGAAATGGGGACGGGTGGGAGCGCGGTCTGCTGCACGCGCTCCCACCCGTCGATCGGGGTCAGGCCGCTTCGGCCGTGACGGCGTTGCGGCTCTTCATGAGCGGCTGGATTCGGGTACCGAAATTCTCGATGCCCTGCACGAAATCGTCGAAGGTGAGCATGATGCCCTTGATGCCGTCGATCTCGGCGACCTCGTCGAGCATCTTCGCGACGGTCTCGTACGACCCGACGAGGGTGCCCATGTTGAAGTTCACCGCGCCCTCGGGCAGCGAGATGGTACGGGCGGTGGACACGTCGTCGGCGGTCGCGTCGGCAGCGGACTGATCGGCCATGTAGCCGAGGGCCTCGAGGTCGGCGTTGTCGTGGTAGTCCTGCCACTTCGCCTGTGCCGCTTCATCGGTCTCGTCGGCGATGATCATGAACAGGGTGAGCGCACCCACGTCGCGGCCCGTGGCGCCGGCCGCGTCGACCAGCGTCTTGACCGAGTCGGAGATCGCGGTGGGGGTGTTGATGCCGCTGCCCATGATGAAGTTGAAGTCGGCCATCTCGGACGCGAACTTCATGCCGCTCTTGGACTGTCCGGCCGCGACGATCGGCACGCCTCCACCGGTGGGGCTCGGCGACAGGACGCACTCGTCCATCGTGTAGTGCTCGCCCTTGAAGTTGCTGACGCCGTCGGCCCACAGCTGCTTCATGACCGTGACGTATTCGGTGGCCTGCGCGTAGCGGTAGCCGAAGTACTCCTCCCCCGGCCACAGACCCATCTGCGTGTATTCGTTGGGGGCCCAACCGGTCACGATGTTGACGCCGAAGCGGCCGGGGGCGATCGAGTCGATGGTCGAGGCCATGCGGGCGACGAGCGCCGGCGGCAGGGTCAGGATCGCGGTCGAGGCGAACAGCTTGATCTTCTCGGTGACGGCCGCGAGACCCGCCATGAGAGTGAAGGATTCGAGGTTGTGGTCCCAGAACTCGGTTTCACCACCGAAGCCCTTGAGCTTGATCATCGACAGCGCGAAGTCGAGTCCGTGCTCCTCGGCCTTCTGCACGACTGCCTTGTTGAGCTCGAACGAGGGCATGTACTGCGGGGCGCTCTTGGAGATGAGCCAGCCGTTGTTGCCGATGGGGATGAATACGCCGATGTCCATGGTCACTCCTGAGGGTGGGAGATTCGAGGAAGCGAACTGGGCCGCGCTGTCCGGCTCGCTGTGACTTCGAATGTATGCAGGAGTTATTGCCGGTCCGGGACCGTCCGGTAACGGACCTGTTGCCCATGTTAACGATCATGAACGGGCTGGGTGGCCGGTGCCACACTCCCCCGCTGGACCCACTCCACCTCGAAGTTCCAGTGCACGGGAGCACCCGCCGCACCGTCGATTCGTGCCAGCAGCAGCTCCGCCGCCGCGACCGCCATGTCGTCGAGCGGCTGGCGCACCGTCGTCAGATCGAAGATCGACCAGCTGGACTGCTGCAGATCGTTGTAGCCGACGATGGAAACATCGTCCGGCACATCGAGATTCAGACGCTTGGCGGCGTCCAGCGTGCCGTAGGCCATGTAGTCGGTGGCGCAGAACACCGCCGTCGGGCGGTCCTCGCCGGCGAGCAGCGCAAGACCACCGTCCAGGCCGGTCGACGCATCCACCGGGCCGCGGTACACCCGCTTCTCGTCGAGCTCGACGCCGCGCGCCGCGAGCCCGTCACGGAAACCCTTCTCGCGCAATCGGATGCTGGGGTTCTGCAGCGGACCGGAGATCAGGCCGATCCGGGTGTGTCCCAGATCCACCAGGTGATCGGCGATGAGCCGGCCACCACCGACGTTGTCCGACGTCACGCGATCGACCCGGCCGGCGTGCCGGTCGTCGACGTCCCGGTTGAGGATCACCAGCGGGATCTTCCAGTCGATCATCTCCGACACCATCGGCGAATCGAGCCGCGACGAGATGAACACGACCCCGTCGACCAGGCCCCCGCGCAGCGCGAGGATGTCCTTCTCGAGCGAGCCTTCGGTGCGGTCGCTCATCAGCAGCACCCGGTAGTCGTGGCGGGCGAAGCAGTCCTGCAGGGTGTTCACCAGCGTCGGGTACGACGGGTTGCGCAGGTCGCCGCTCACGATCCCGATCGTTGACGACTTGCGCGTGATCAGGCTCCGCGCGGTGACGTGCGGGACGTAGCCCATCTCCGCCGCGAGGGCCTGGATGCGCTCCCGCGTCTCCTCGATGACCCGCGGATCGTTCCTGAGCGCACGCGACACCGTCGACTGCGACACCCCTGCGCGGCGTGCGACGTCGTAACTGGTGACCGACTTGCTGCCCATGACGGGATTCTAGGAGCAACCGGCGAGGACGGCCGGGCGAGCGGATTTCGCGACCCGCCGCAATGACCCCTGACGCAGCAGTCCGAACACTGCCGACCCATCGGCGGCGGCGTTCGGAGTTGGAGGCGAATTGCATTCGACGAAGGTGGTCTCACTATTCGAGTCGACGATGCCCACATCAGCAAAGCCAGCAGGAGTGGCCAGCTCACGCAGGTCCAGGGCGCATTCTGACATGCCGGGCACATGCTCCGGTACGTCGGCGATGTCGTTGGACTGAGTATGGATGGCGGGCGATCTGGACCAGCGGGAGGATCTTGCTGCTGCGGGCCTCGTCGATCCAGTCGTTCAAGCGGGGCAGCGGCGGTCACGTCGGCCAGCTGTAGTTCTTCCACTCGGTGGCGATTGTGGTCTCATACGACAGGAAGAACTCGTCCCGCCCACGCTGCTGGGTATGAGCGTGCTCCGGCTGCTCCCGCCATTGAGCGATAGCCTCGCGGGACTCGAACCTCGCCACCGCTAGCTCCGAGCCGTCCTCCCCTGCGAATCCCTCGATGGAAACGAACCCGGGAACCTGAGAGACGAGGTCCAACATTCGTTCGAACGTCCTCTGATATTCCTCCTGGTCGACGTCGGTGCGGGTCTTGATGTGGAACAGGACGATCTCCATGGCTCCTCCAGTCGAGTGTCGTTAGGTGGTGGTATGCCGAGCACCGAGCGGTCCGGAGTGAAGGACAAGACCCATCGGCACGTCACCGTCCACCCGCGGTGTACCAACCGCTGTGCGAAGGTCGATGTGGCCGCCCGTGCTTCGCGTCTTGTCGAAGCTGAGCGTCGCGTTGTGGATATCGGCGCCGCTGAGATCCAACCTGCCGCTCTGAAAGTTCGCACCTGCGAATTGAAGCTTCGCTCGGCCGAGCTGCGCGGACGCCATGGTGACGTCCTGGTTGAAGAATGCGCCGGCGAAGGAGACGGTGCCGGCGAATGTGGCGTGATTGAACGTCACGAACCCGGTGCCGCAGAAGCGCGCGCCCGCGAACGTGGGTCCGGGTGCCGCGATGGTGGCGTGATCGAACGAAACCTCGCCCTGACCGAGTTGCGCGCCGGCGAAGGTGACCGAACATCCCGGATGAAATGTCACGTTCTCGAAACTCAGCGACCCATGCTCGGGGGAAGACATCCTGTCGAATCGCACTGCGCCGCGGACAAAGTGAGTGTCTGTGAACCGAACGTCGGCCCCTTTGTCGAGAATGACGTCATCGAACCACACCTCCGCGCCGTTGAATCGAGAACTGCCGAAGTTGGAAGTGCCCGAAAAGACCGCCTTGCGGAGGTCGAGCCTTCCGGAATCGAACCGGACGTCCCGGAAATCCACGCTGTCGAGGTGTGCGCCCCTCAAGTTGAAGGTGGAATTCGACCAGCTCGTCGCGCTGCCTGCGCGTAGTCGGTCCACGATGGCCTCGAGCGCCGCCCTGCGCGAGTCGGGTGCCGGGGGTACCGCTTTACTATGCGAGTCGGGTACCTCGCTTGTCGCTCCTGGAATCGGTCCGCCCGATCGAATGTGCATACACAGCACGTCGATACAGGCCTGCCGGTTGTTCGGCCAGATGTCAGCTAGCTGAGCTAGCGCATACACACCGGCGGCCCGCACCGTTTCGTTGTTGTCTCCGATCTGCTTGGCCGCGCCCTCGAAGCGGTCGGTCAGGTGTCCCGCCTCCGTCAGGCGATAGGTTTTGTGACCGAACCAGACGGTGAACGACGTACCCACGGCGACGAGCGCAGCCACCAAACCGGTTCGAATATCCGCCATGACCTTGTACTCGTCGTCTTGCTGCTCCGGAGGAAAGGGCGGTGCCATCAGTCCGGGGATCACCCACACCACGATGGCGAGTCCGACGACAGTGACAACTCCTGTAAGGAGGAACCGAAGGAACGCGCTACGCCGAAGCTGGGACCGCCACGCACTCTGAGTCATCGCCGCGCCAATCTGGCTAGTTCTGAAGACAACGATTCACCGTGCAAGCAGTCGTGTCGAAGCCGGAATTCGTCCATGAAAGGCGACTGGAGGCTGCCGAGCTCGAACGATTCCGGCCCGCGGGGAAACAACGCTCGCGCCAGCTGAAAAGGCCGGGGAGACGATGCATCCATCGCGCCGAGAACGGCGTCGCGGTCGATTTCTCCGGGCGGGAACGCACCGGCCATTCGGCTGGCGCAGTCGAGTGCGTCGGCTGGGTGGTCGGCGAGTTCGAGCAGACGGTTCAGCGCGCGCCCCCGGACATCGATGTAGAACTGCATCGTGTAGTCGTCAGGCCGTTCGACACCGTGGAAGAGGTAGGCGTGCCGCACGGCCTGGCCGTACTCGTCCGCAGCGATATCGTGCCGATGCTGCTCCCAGTCCATATCTGCGCGCAAGAGCAGCAGGTTAGCGGCGAGTTCCTCGTCGTCTTCGTCGATGAGTTTGCTACTGCGCCGAAAGTGTTTCTCCACCGTGGTCGGGTCCGGCGCCGTCCTGCCTGCCAGCAGTTGCGCTAGCTCGAACTCGACCCATGCCGCGTTCCAGTCGTCGGGGAGCAGAGGTAGTGCCCGAAGATAGTAGAAGTCGGCCCGCGTGTCGGCGGGGTGGGCGTAGCGGTAGGTGTGCGCCATGAAGATGTCCAATAGCGCCGCCAGACGACGTTTCTTGCCTTTCAGGGTTTCGGCGCGGCGGCCTGTGCCGTGCCGGTGCAGGCCACACAGGTGCTTGACCTGCAATAGTGCCTGTCGGACCGAAACCCAGTCGGCGTTCTCAGGTTTGGCAGACCGCAGCGGGTAGGACTGCAAGATCGTCCTCAGCGCCCCGTGGAGTTGGTCGAGTTCTGGCCAGACGGCTTCATCGGGGAGGATGCCGACGTCCCACAACGCGCGGTTCTGTCCGGTCGCCGGTCCGCGGTGCTGTCCGGCGAGGACACCGAGGTCGGCGACGAGCTGATCGCAGAAGTCGAAGTGAACGTAGTTCCCCCACCACCAGAACGCGTCGAGGAAAACCAGCGAGATGTCCCGGATGACCTGGGAACGGTCTGACGATCGCGATGCCAGACCGCTGTGGACCAGCCACTCACGCTTGTTTCGCTGCCACGCCGGATCCTCATAGACGAAGGACTCGCCGTAGCTGGTGTTCTTCGAGCCGGACACCTTCGCCCGGTAGTAACTCGTCGCCCGACGGTTGAGGTCAGCAAACCGATCCGGGTCCGATGCCCGCATCAGTTCCAGCAAGCCGCTTCTGACCAAGGACGTGACGCGCAGACGGGAGCCGTCCGCCGACAGGTCCTCGACGAAGGGAAAGTCGGCTAGGCAGGTGAGCAGGGCCCGCACCTGGCCGCCCGACACGGTCTTTGGGCCGAGCAGGTGCCGCAGCAAGGGAGCGTCGAACTGCCGTGGCACTGCGGCGACATCGAGCGTGGACGCCATGAGTTCGTCGATATCGTCGCCGACGGCGACGCCTCCGATGCTGATCGACCGGACCAGCAACTGCGCGAGGTGCGCCGCGCGACGGCGGTCACTGCGCATGGCAACAAGCTCATCGAAGACCGGATCGGAAGTGCTCATCTGAAGGTCGCCGCGCCTCGACAGCAACTGGTAGAGGAGCTTGAGGACTGCAGGATGCCCTCCGCTTGCCGCGCAGATCTGCCGAACCATCGCCGATGACGGCTGGTGCCCCGAAACCCCGCACAGCCAGGCCTCGACAGTCGGCTCGTCGAACTGTGAGATGCGGGTGATCCGGGTACGTTCCTGATCGAGGGTAGACAACAACGTATCGGATTCCTGAGCAAATACGACCACGGTGGTGGAGAGACTGAGTACGAGTTCACCGATCCAGAGCCCGATCTCCTGGTCGGCGATATCGTCGGCGTTGTCGAGCAGCAGGAAACATCCGTGATCTTCGGTCATCGCGTTCCAACGCGTCGCAAACTTGTGGGCGATGTCACCGGCGGCATTGCGCCACGCATCAGCCAGCACTATCGGGTCGAGCGGGCGGAATCTCTCGTCGACGAAGTCCTCGATCCGAATGATCCGCGCGTCGTACACCTCGGCATTACGCACACTCAAGTCGAGCTCGCGGATCTCTCGCCGGTCGGCGTCAGTGCCGATCCGCCCGATCAGTGCTTCCAGGAGCCGAACGAACTGTAGGTAGCTGGCCTGAATAGCCCCAACGGACGCTTCGGGTCCTTGGTCGCCGCGGTGTCCGGGATCGAACTCGCTAAGGTCGATCCGCACTGCTGCTCGCGGAGCATTCAACTCGATGTGTTTGAGCATCGCGCTCTTGCCACAGCCGAGGATTCCGCACAGCACCTCGACATGATCAGCCGGCACCTCCGTGTGCAGGATCGTATGAACAAGGTCCGGATGCACTACCACGTACACCGGATGCACTGCCACGTAGGCCGGACGCACTACCACGTACATATCGATCACCCGCCTACCGTCGCGTCGCGGCCCGAGTCGCCGCCATATCGAGCAAACGCCTCGATCAGCTCGATCGTCATGAGTAGTCGACTACTCGATTTCTGCTTCACCGTTCGGCGAATGATCCGCTACTCGTAGCCATGGACTCGACCCGCGTGCCGGTTGTGCAGTCGCGACCGCGCTGGGTGTTCGCCGATCGCGGCTGCGACCTGGACAAGTACCGGAACCTGCTGTCCGCCCGGGGTATCACCCCGAAGATCGCTCGCCGTAGCGCCGCTCACGGTCCGAGCCCAGGAAGGTGCGCTGGGTCGTCGAGCGCACTTTTGCCTGGTTACATCAGTTCAAACGTCCTCGTATTCGTTCCGAAGTACAAGCTGACCTATATTACGGACTGCTCGAGCTCGCTTGCAGCATCATCTGCTTGACGCCGTTGCAGCGATCATTCTGAAACAGTCTGTCAGGGGATCACCGCACTCGCCAGGCAGCTCCGCTCGTCGCGATGACCCTAAGTACTCGCTGTTCGGCTCGTGAATTCTTGCAGGACAGGAACTTCCCGAGGTACGAGGCTGGCACCGAGCCAGCCCCCACCATTCACGAATCACCCCCTACCGGCGCACTGCGCGATACCCTCAGTACAAACTTGAATCATCGACCGTTTCCTTCGGGAGGTGCGAGCCATGAGCGAGCCACACAGTGCCGCCCCGGGATGGTATCCAGATCCCCAAGGCAAGCAGCACTACTGGGATGGAACGCAATGGCTGTCACTTCCTGAACCTCCAGGACCGGAACCTGATCAACGGAAGCGATTGAGCCGCGGCATGATCGGATGCATTGCCGCGTGCTGCGCAATTCTGGCTCTTACGGCAGTTGCAGTACTGAAGGTCAATCACGACACAGACGTCGATGCAAAGGCGGCAGCCGCCGAGACAGCTCGGCAGAGCGCCGAACGTCGGGCGGCGGAAGTTGCCGATCGCGAACGGAAGGAAGAAGCCGAGCGATCGATGAGGCAGGCAAGCGTACATCAGGTCGAGGCCAGCATCATGGAGATGGCGACGGGTCACGCAAACTCGTCGATAATCGACGGTCCAATCCTCTCGGTTTCATGTTCTCCCGTAGCGGGTGGATCCGTCGACGATCTACTAGCTGCCACTACAGTTTTGGAGTGCTTTGCCGCCACACAGGAGAACCCGAACGGAAGCCGAAGCGGATACAAGTATCACGCAACCATGAACTGGGAGACAGGGAGTTACACCTACGGGTTCGGCGCTCCATAGCCGAACCGGCAGGGCCCGGAGTTCACTCTACCGAGAACATCACGCCCAAAGTCATCATCGAAGTATCCGAAATCATGAGGGGCAGTGAGCATCCGTCCGAATCCAGATTCGCCGGACATCCCTTCGAGACAAAATCATCGTGCTGATTGTAGAGAATTTCAAACATTTGGTTCAGGCTGTCGTGATATGAGGGGTCGAGGGATTGCACCGCGGAACGTTCGAAGAACTCCACGTATGCTCTCCGCTCGTACATGCAGGTCACCGGATCCACATCGTCCGCGCACGCCGTCGAGGTCATTTGGTCGAACTGCTCAGCCATCGACGCTGCTTGTCGGGTTGCGCGCGGCGTAGCGCGCTGCGTTGTGATTGGGCTCGGCAATGGAGAACTCGAAGCCGTGGTCGCCCGATTATCTTCCGTCCAATCAGGAGGCGTTGCCTGTTCATCCGATGAACCGCACGCTGCCAGTACGGCAATGACCGCGGACGAGGCAAGAGCGAAAAATGTTCTCCTCATTCACATATGGTGCCATCGTAACCGCTAGGCCGTCCCGGAGTTGGGGTTCGATTCGACCGCTGACGTCGGCTCCGCATAACAAGAGGAACGTTGACCGAAGGGGCGCCTATGGGCTGCCAACCATTCAGCATCGTCCGAGTAGGTGACGATGTCGATTTCCGGACGCTGCGCCTCCTCATACGCGCCTTCGACCTGATTGTCGACGCGGACGAACAGCACGGAATCGACCAGCGCGGTCGCGTCGCTGCGGACGAGCGAGACGACGGCCCGCCTGTCCGGGGTTTGAACGAGCACCACTCCAGGTTCATCTCGTCGACGGAGAGCTCGAGGTAGTCGGTGTAGACCTCCGTGCTCCTCGACGTCAGGGAGGATCAGCGTTGCCGTGATGCCGGTGGGTTGCATGCGGAAACTCCCTCGGTCGATGCCGGGGGCATTACCCGTTTGCACGACACAGCATCAACCCACAGCCTGGTTCGATATGGGCCATCAGCTCCACTCGCAGGCAACACCGTCGCCGTCGGCATCGAGCTTGGACCGATATCCCGCCTCACCTATATACAGAGGTGCTGCGCCGGCCGCGCGGGCGGCAGCACAGTTCTTGTAGTAGGGGCTCGACTGCGGCGCAGGTGCCGGCGTGTACTCAGGGCTGGGCGTGTACACGGGCGGCGGGGTGTACGCGGGCGTGTACACCGGAGGCGGCGGGGGCGGCGTGTAGGTCGGCGCCGTCGTCGAAACACTCGAGGGCTGTCCCCCTGAAAGTGGCTGCGTCAGATCACGTCTCGGCGCACTCGTGGTTGCGGGCACTGCCGAGCGGACTGTCGTCGATACCACCCGGACCGGCTCCATATCGGATCCGGAGTCCGAACCGCTCGTTCCGATGATCAGACTGCCTGCCACCACGGAAAACAAGGCGACGCCCACACCGGCCATCCATCGCTTGGTTCGCCGACCTGCAGAGGTACCGGGCGAGGCGTTGACGGCCGTAACGCTCGGAGGTCTCGAGCCGGCAGAGGCGGCCGCGGGCGTGCGCGGCGACGGGCTCACCGGCTTGGTGAACGACACCCCGGAACTCGCGCCGCTCGACGTCGACGCGAACGGTTTGAGCATCGCACTCGAAATCGTGGGCGCAGCGTTTGTCGTGGACGCTGTTCTTGTCGTAGACACAGCGCCCGGACCGCGAAGCCCGACATGATTCCGCTCCGCCACTCGTCCGGAGGAATCGAATCCGTACAGCTGGATGCCCTTGGCGGTCGCGTAGTCGACGGCCGTCTTGCCGTAGCCGTTGAGCGCGAAGTAGGCCATCGCGTCACGAGATCCGGGCCCGCGATTCTCGTACATCTTCGCCAGCTCGGACCGGCTGACCGGAGTAGCTCGGACCGTCACCTGCGCGACGACCCCGCGCGCCCTGATCTGCATCCGTCCCGATCCGGCCCGAGTGTCGAGGGTGAAGCCCAGCGACTTCAGGTGCCGTTCCGCGATTGCCTTCGCTTCCTTCGGTGTCAACTGCGCGGTCATACCGTCCTTGTTCGTCCTGCCACACGCTCGATGCCCGGAGAAACCGGACAATGTACTACAACGTGTAGTCGTTCGGCGAGCGCCGCGCGTTACACCATCGACCCCGAAGCGAATGCGTGTTCGAAAGAATCCTTGCGCCGCCGGTGAACGCGGTGCCAGAATGGCCCAATCGTCACGCCCGTGGCGTCACAACTGAAGAAGGCCCGCCAGGAGCTGCAACTCCCGACGGGCCGGATGTCCGACTGATAAGGAGTCGAACGTGGGCCAGAATACCCTGGCTGGCGGCGTGCGTCGTGGACCGCGCCTTGCCAGCAACTTCACCATTCTCAGCAATGCCGTCATCAACGACGAGCGCCTCTCTTTCCGCGCGCGTGGCGTGCTCGTCTGGCTGTTGTCGAAGCCGGACGACTGGCACACCCGGTCCGAATCGATCGCCGCGCAGTCTCCGAAGGAAGGCCGCGACGCCGTCCGCTCGGCACTGCGCGAGCTCGCCGACCTCGGCTACCTCGTGCGCGAGAAGATCCAGGACGAACGCGGCCGGTGGAGCACGATCCAGACGGTGTACGAGGAACCCGCGACCGGTCCGACGCCTGGAAAACCGACCCGCGGACGCACCGACGTCGGACAACCCGGCCCTCTAGTCAGTACTGATGAACCAAGGACGAAAACCAACCGCTCGTCACGAGCCCGGAAGGTAACGACCAGACCCGCGGTCGGCCGGCTTGCCTCGGCATGCCGTGCCGCGGGATTGACCGCGACCTTCGCCTATCTCAAGCCCGACGACGCCGCAGTCATCGACCGACTCGTCGAGACACACGGGATCGCACCACTGGTCACGGCCGCGAAGTCCGTTCACCGCGCCCACGATCCGATGAGGTTCGCGCAGGCGTGGATTCCGCTCTGGCAGGCACTCCCGGAACCTTCTGCAACGCAGCCGAAATGCACCGCGTGCGACGAGTACGGGTGGCTGCCCGACGACGAACACGGCCGTGCCGTCAGGTGCAGGTGCCGCGCCGTTACTGCGGCGTGACTTGCGAGCACCGCGGTTGGAGAAAGAATAGTCAAACATCCCAGCGCAGAGGGCACTTTCGTCACTTCGGCTCACAACCGCACCAGCTGTGAGTAGATTTCGCCCCGATATCACCCGATATTCCGTCCAACAACGCGTTGGAAGCTTTTCGTCGGCGGTAATCTGTGGTACGCGACATCATCCCAATGTCGCTGCCGCTGTTAACCATTTGGACGATCTCGCGGGATTTCCGGTCGGAGGCCGACGTGCGTGGATTTGGTATCGATCTCGGAACTGCCAACACTGTCGTCGGGACGCCCGAGGACGGAATAGTCCTGAACGAGCCATCATTGATGATGGTGCGAACGAAGGATCCGCATCGCGCGCTAGCGATCGGCCAGGATGCGAGTGCCCTCGTCGACCGAACTCCGGTCGGTATCACGCCGGTTCGCCCGATACGCAACGGCGTGATCGTGGATCTCGAATCGGCCCGGGCCTACGTCTCCGCCGTCATCAAACGGGCCGCCCCGGCCCGACGGTCCGTAATGCGGCCGACGGGCATCATCGCGATTCCCGCAGGCGCCACCCCGCTCGAGCGTCGGGCACTGCTCGAGGTCGGGCACGAGGCCGGTCTGCGGAAGGTGGCCTTGGTACCGGAACCGGTTGCGGGTGCCCTCGGGTGTGGGATCAACCCGCTCGAACCGCGCACCCATCTCATCGTCGACATCGGCGGCGGCACTTCGGAAGTCACCGCCATCTGCTTCGGTGGCGTCCTGTCGCACCGCAGCTGCCGGATGGCCGGCGAGGACCTGACCCGAGCGATCCACCGGTACCTGCGTGCGAAGCACGAGATCATCGTCGGCGAGCTCACCGCCGAGCGGGCGAAGGTGGGCACGACCGAGACCACCGACGGACAGACGCTCGTGGTGGAGGGCCGCGACGCCGCGACCGGCCGGGCGCGCCTGCTCACCCTCGAAACCGACGAGATCATGGATGCGGTAAAACCTGCCATGACCGGCATCGCGCAGACGCTGGCCGCATGCCTGGACGATCTTCCGCCGCGGGCGATCAGCGACATCATGGCCGAAGGCATTCTGGCGATCGGCGGCGGGTCGATCCTGCGGGGCATGTCGCAGCTGATCGAAGAGTCCTTCGGGCTCCCGGTGAAGACGGCCGAGCGCCCGCTCACCTGCGTCGCCGAGGGCGCGACCGCGTGCATGGACCACCCCGAGGTGGTCGCAGCCTTCAGCTCTTGATCAGTCACGTGTTCCGCTCCAGGAACGGATTCGGTTCCGTTCCTGGAGCGGATTCATGAGTACCGCTTGTCAGCGGGCCGGGGTCGTGCCCCGGATCTCCGCGAGGTAGCGCTCGAGGAGGCCCTTGACCACCGGACCGGATGTCGCAGAACCGAATCCACCGCCGCGCACCAATGCCGTCACCACGATCTCGGGCTGCTCCGCAGGCACCACCGCGGAGAACCAGGCATTGAGGCCCTTGCCGGGCGCCGACGGATCCTCAGCCGTACCGGTCTTGGCAACGGCCGTCACCGGGAGGCTCGCGAGCTGGCCGGCGGTACCGGCCGCGGCGGATGCCCGCATCCCCGCGCGCACGGGACCGAGTTCGTCCGCGAAGGACAGCCGACGAGGCTCCGCAGTGGGGATGGGCACGGCGTCCGCCGGCCCGTAGGCCGCCGCGAGCTGGGGTGTCACCATCGCGCCGGTGGCGATGCCCGACGTCCAGCGCGCCACCTGCAGCGGGGTCGAGGTGACGGTGCCCTGACCGATCCCCATCAGCAGCGTCGATCCCGGATACCAGGTTCCGCCGATGCTGCCGACGTTCTCCGGGGTGCCGAGGAATCCCTCGGACTCGCTCGGCAGGTCGATGCCCGATCGCGTGCCCGCGCCCAGTTCGGTGGCGGTCGTCGCGATGCGCTGGGGGCCGAGGAGGTCGGCGAGTTGGTAGAAGTAGACGTTGTCCGACCACTGGATCGCACCGAGCAGACTGTTCCCGGCCATCGGCTGCCAGTTCGCGAACGTGTGCCCGCCGTAGGTGTAGGCCGCGCCGCCTTGGAGCACGGTGTCCGGCGACAACACGTGGGACGCCGCGTTCGCCGAGGCGACCACGATCTTGAACGTCGAGCCCGGTGGCACCGCCGTCTGGACGGCGTGATTGAGCATCCGGCCCGGTCCGGGTCCTTCGGTCTGCGCCGCGAGCGCGGCCAGATCGGCCGGCGGACCGAAGACGTTGTTGTCGTAGCCCGGGACGCTGGCCAGCGCCAGCACCGCCCCGGTCCGGGCATCCATCACGACCGCCGCGCCGAGGTCGCCGCCGCTGCTGCGCACCGCCTGGGCGAGCGCATCGGTCGCGGCCTGCTGCATCCCGAGATCGAGGTGCAACCGCAGGTCGTGGCCTCGCACCGGATCGACCCGCTCCCCTGTGCCGACCGGGCGACCGCCAGGATTCACGTACACGCACTGCCGGCCGTCGGTGCCGCGGAGCAGGGCGTCGTACTGCTTCTCCAGTCCGGCCTTGCCCACCCGGGATCCGAGCGGGAGGTTCGGCCAGAACTGCATGTCCTCCTGGTCCGCGATCCCGACGTACCCGAGGATCGACGCCAGCACCGGACCCTGCGGGTAGTGCCGGCGTCCGGTCGGGTACACAAGCACCCACGGCAGGTGGGCGTCGACGATCAGCCGAGCCTGCTCGGGCCCGACTCGTGCGAGCACGACCTGCAGCTCCCCGTTGTCGCTCCGGAGTTCCTCCGCGAGCTGCTCCGGGGTGATGCCGAGCAGCGCCGCGAGTTGGTTGCGCACCGCCGGGTCTCCCTCGGCGAACATTCGCGCCACCACCGCGACGGTGTACTCGGCGACGTTGACCGCGACCGGCACGCCGGTGCGGTCGAGGATCTGGCCGCGTTCGGCGGGCAGGCGGATGCAGCGCAGCATCTGCGTGTCGCTCGTCGCGCGCAGTTCCGCGCCCTGATTGGTCTGCAGCTGCCAGGCGAACACCGACATCGCGACGAGCGATGCCGTCAACGTCCCCGCACCCACCGACACGCCTCGCGGCATCCGCCGCTTCCGCGGCTCGGCGGCCCACAGCGGCCGTGTCACACCGTCGCGTCGCACCGCGAGCACCAACCCGATGGACACGAATCCGACGATCGAGGCCGTGCCCCCGTAGCTGAACACGGGAATCGGCATGCCGGTGTGCGGCAGCAGCGACAGACTCTGGGCGACCGAGACCGCGGTGTGAATCCCGAACAGGCCACCGATGCCCGCGGCGACGAGTGCCCCCTCGCGGGTCCGTGCCGTTCGGGCGGCGAGCACCGAGCGCCACACGATGACCACGACGGCCAGCACGACGGCGATGCCGGCGACGAGACCCCACCCGTAGACCAGACTCGCGAAGGCCAGGTCGTGCTCCGATTCCGGCAGGTACTCGGCTCGCAGGTCGTAGTCCGGTTCACGCCCGAGACCCCACCATCCCGCGCTGCCGATCGCGATGTCCGCCTGCCACGCCGCCCAGCCCGACCCCTGCGGGTCGGCATCGCGCGACAGGAACACGTGGATCCGTTCGAGCTGGTACGGGCGAAGGAACAGCACGGCCATGGGTAGCGAGAGCAGCCCGATCGCGAACAACGGGGCCAGCTGGAGCATCGGCACCCTGGCCAGGATCAGCATGAGCATCACGGTGGCCACGAGCACCACGGCGGTCGACAGGTCGGGCTGCAGCGCGACCAGCACGATCGGCACGGACGCAACCAGCAGGACCACGACGAACCTGCCGACCGTGTTTCCACCGGCCAGGATCGTGGCGGGAACCAGAACCAGGGCCAGCTTGGCCATTTCGGACGGCTGCAGAGTGAACAGGCCGAGGTCCAACCAGCGCTGGGCACCCTTGGTCGCGATACCCATCAGCGGCACCGCCACGAGCAGGACGACCGTGACGGTGAACAGCACCCACCCGAACCGGCTCAGGGCAGTAATCCGCATGCGCGACGTCACCCACATCGCACCGAGACCCACGGCGGCGAGAATCGCGTGCCGCACAGCGAGCGACGACATGCCCGTCGAAACCATGTTGAGCATGCCGAGTAGTACCAGTGCGACGGCCGCCGTGACGAGCCAGGGATCCGACTTTCGCCTATCCGCCTGCACCTGGGCTCCCGTCTGCACACGTAGCGTTCTCGGCGGGCACGTACACCGGCTCCGACGCGGCCACGGCCGGGCCGGTGGTGACCGCGGCGACCGCGAGGGCGGAACCCGGCGGCAGGGCGACGTTGCCGATGCCGTATGCCGTCGGTGCACCCGGCGGAACCGGAACCGTGACGTCACCACCCGGCTGGACCACACCCGTGCATCGGTCGTACACGGTCAGATTCCAGATCACCGCACCGAGATTCGCGGCGGGATCGACACCGACATCGACCCGCATGGTGCACGGGCGTCCCGGCTCGCAGGCGCCGTTGGCGAAGTTCGCGGCGACCCGCGTGATCGGTCCGGCTGCGCTCGGAAGAGCGGTGTCGACGGGACCCGGTGCGGTTCCAGGCTCGGCCGCTGGCGGCGGGGCTTCGGGCGGCGGTGGCGGCGGGGAGACCGGACTGATCTCATCCGGCATCGACGAGTCCACCGGGTCGAGGAGCGTGTGCCAACCGCGATTCAGCTCCGACCACGCCTTGGGAGCCGCCCATACCATCGCGCTGAGTAGCGCCAGTGCGACCAGCACGTAAATCGCTCGACGCCGCGACGGTCGTCTCTTCTTGCGATGCCACACCTTGCCCGTGGGTGGACGCCAGGTGTTCGACGCGAGGGAGGACGCCTGGATCGGCCTGATCGGCACGTCCGGCTGCTTCACCACCGGCGCCTCCGGAAGATCGCGTCCCATCACTGTCGAGGCGAGCGCGGCGATCTGACGTCTCGTCCGTTCCACCTCGCTCGGGTCGAATTCGGTTGCGGCAGCAGAACGGACACGCCGCACCAGCTCGTCCTCATCCGGGGATTCGGCGATCGCTTCGTTCAGGCGTTCGGCGAGTTCGGCGCTGCGGCTGTTCGCCGCGATCCGTCGAAGCAGGTCCGCCACCGCATCGCGTATCTCGTCCCAGGATCTCGGAGTCCCGGCGCATTCGAGCGTGAGCTGTCCGCTGTCGGACACTTTCACGGCCCCGCGTCGGAGGCTGGTGGGGTGGCGCTCCGGGCCGTGCGCGAGTTCGAGCTGATCGACCACATCCGTGATGAGCAGTGCCGCCTGCGCGCGCGTCAAGGTCGCAACCGCCAGCAGTCTTCCGAGGGTGACACCGCCTCCACCGGAGTCGGCGTCGATTCGTGCGGCCGGCCCGGAGCGGGCCTCGACCGACTCGTCGTTCCTCGCGTGGTGCCCCAAGACTGCTTCGATCATCGCGCATCCCGAAAACGCAAGGCCGCCCGCAGGTTTCAACCAGACCGGAGCGGGCGGGCGGTGGACCTTCTTTGTGCCTTTCTCGCTTGCCGTACTCTTGCCGAAATCCATTGTGTGTCATTTGACGTGGAGTTGCGTCGGCTTTCGAACTAAACCTTGCGGCCTATCCGGGTAACCGTAGATTTCGGGTCTGCCGACCCGTTCCCACCGAGGTCGAGGCCGTTACCGCAGGGAACGTTAATCGCCACTAGCCGAACGACTCCGGCTACGCCTCGTCGCCGATTCGTGACCTACTCGATGGTATTCAGCGGTCGCTCGGTGACTTCTCCGCTCGAGGACGAGCCGAGAAATGACGCTCGGCATCGAACGGCTCGAACCATGTCTGCACCGTCGCGAACAACCCCCGCTGCGGCAGCCGGAAGTCGCCGAACGCCGCCTGCTCCGGCAGCGGTCCATCGGGACCGAGATCGGACCCGTCGACCACCGCGCGCACGGTGTGCGCGGTCCACAGCTGTCGCGGGTTGGCCCGGAACCACTGACCGTTCGGCATGTGTCCGGCGAGCCGGACCCGGCCGACGCCGAGCACCGGTCCCGCGACGCGCCCCATCACCGCGAGCATCGCGGGACTGTGCCAGAGCGCGTCCGGCACGAACCTGCACGCGACATTCATGACGGTGGTCGCCGGGGACGTCTCCATCCGGAGATCCCACTCGAGCTCTCCCCCGGCCGTGACGTGCAGTCTGTTCGGACCGGTCCACTCGGCGCGGACGTCGGTCTGCTCGGTGCGGCTCAGCGCGTGGCCGAGGAACCGGGGGCAGCTCAGTTCGGGCGGCACATCGCTGTAGACGGTCCAGGCACCGCCGGGGTCGCGGTGCCATACGGACGTGTAGCCGTCGCCGATGGAACTGGCGGGGAATCTGCGCAGCGCGAGGTAGTGGCCGTCGGCGAACGGGGCGCCGACCACCGCGTAGCCGGCGAATCGTTCTCCGGAGACTCGGGGCAGTTCACAGGACAGCTCTGCGGCCGACTGCGGGGTGGTGGTGGTCATGGCGTCCTCCCAGGATTGCGGGTACGTCGATCGTGCGCCGCGCGCACCGCCGGGTCATGGGGCCGATGCCTCATCTTCCGTACCTAGTCTCTTCCCGACGACGACACTGGGAGGATGTCGCCCAGCGGTGAGGGTCCACGGCGAGCCGAACTGGTCGCCGCGCTGTCCCTCGCGATCGACCTCGGTCTCGGTCAGCCGATGGAGCACATGCTCCGGTCGGCGCTGATCGCCACCCGCATCGCGGACCGCATGGGACTGAGCCCCGAGCAGCGGGCCGTCGTGTTCTACGCGAACCTGGTCGCGTGGATCGGGTGCCATGCGGACTCGCACGAGCTGGCCCGCATGTTCGGCGACGACATCGCCTTCCGCGCCGACACCTACTCGGTGGACATGACCGGGCTGCCGTTCCTCCGTCTGCTGCTCGGTCACGCCGGGCGCGGTCTCCCCCAGGCCGAGCGCAGCCTGCGGGTCGCCACCTTCCTGTTCACGGCCCGTCGGCAGATGTCCGAGCTCATCCGGTCCCACTGCGGATCCGCGAGCGTCCTCTCCGATCGCATCGGGCTGGACCCCCAGGTCGGGGCGATGCTGGCCTACACGTTCGAGCGGTGGGACGGCGCGGGGTTGCCGGCCGGTGCGCGGGGCGACGCGATCCCCGTCGAGATGCACATCGTGCATCTGGCCGACGTCGCCGAAGTGCACCTGCGCACGGGTGGGCCGACGCAGGCGGTCGCCGTGGCACAGGCGCGCAGCGGCACCCAGTTCTGCCCACGGGTGGTACGAACGTTCGATGCAGCTGCGGCCGAGATCACCGCGGGCGTGCTCGAGCAGGATGCGTGGTCGGCGGCTCTGGCCCAGGCGCCGGATCGGCACTACTTTCTAAGCGGTCCCGAGTTGGACGAGTTGCTGCGGGCGATGGCCGATTTCGTCGATCTCAAATGTCCCTTCCTGCTGGGTCATTCGAGGCAGGTTGCGGATCTGGCGGCAGCTGCGGGCCGGCACCGAGGACTGTCCGATGCGGACGTCGACCTCCTGTACCGCGCTGGGCTCGTGCACGGTCTGGGGAGGATGGGTGTGCCCAACCAGATCTGGGAGAAGCCCGGTCCGCTCACCACAGCGGAGTGGGAGCGGGTCCGGTTGTATCCCTATCTGACGGGCCGGATCCTCAGTCGTGTGGGCGGATTGGAAGCGGTCGTGGCGCTTGCGAAAACACATCGCGAACGGCTCGACGGCTCCGGCTATCCAAACGGCCTGCGCGGCGCGGAGCTGGGCGTCCCCGCGCGGATACTCGCGGCCGCCGAGACCTATCAGCGACTACGCGAGCCCCGGCCGCACCGGAAAGCACTCACGGCCGGGGATGCGGCAGCTCGGATGCGCCGCGACGCAGCAGCCGGACGGTTCGACACGGAAGCGGTCGAGGCCGTGCTGGCCGCGGCCGGACACCGGACCAAGCGACGAGCGCCCTGGCCGGTCGGGCTGACCGGGCGCGAGGTGGAGGTGCTCAGGCTCGTCGCGCTGGGGCACTCGAACCGGCAGATCGCCGCCGACCTGCACATCACCCACAAGACGGCGCGCAACCACGTCGAGCATCTCTACACCAAACTGGGTGTCCACAACCGCACCCAGGCCGGGCTCGCGGCCATCGACCTGGGGTTGGCGCGTTAGCTGCGCCCATGCGTGGTGGGTGTGCGCTTTGCTGGACTGCCCGCGAGCTGCGGCGATAGGCTTCAACTCGGCGCCACATCGAGAATCCGCTCCCACCGACCACGCCGCCTCGTCCGACGTGATCTCGACGAAGGGCGCTCGCCATGACCCACGATGTCTCCACGCCGTCGTCTTCCGACACCACGACCACCGATCACGGCCGCACGTTCACCAGTCTCGACCCGCGCGACGGGTCCGTTCTCGGCCGATACCCCATCATGGACGCCGCGGACGTCGCCGCCATCGTCGACCGTGCACGCCCTGCCGCACAGTGGTGGGGTGAGCTCGGATTCCGCGGCCGTCGAGAGCTGTTGCTGGATTTCAAGAAAATCATTGCCACAGAGGCTGATTCGCTGGCGTCGGTGATTTCCGCCGAAACCGGGAAGCCGCACGACGCCGCGTACTTCGAGGTCATGCTCACCGTCGAATTCCTCGATTGGGCCGCGCGCAACGCGCAGAAGGTCCTCCGTCCGCGACGGGTCTCCACGGTTGTGCCGTCGATGAATCAGAAGGCGATCGTCGAGTACCTGCCTCTCGGGGTTGTCGGCGTGATCGGGCCGTGGAACTTCCCCGCGTTCACACCGATGGGCTCGATCTCGTTCGCGCTCGCCGCGGGTAATGCGGTGGTGTTCAAGCCCTCCGAGCTCACGCCGGGTGTCGGGACGTGGCTCGAAAAGACATGGAACGCCGTGGTTCCCGACTATCCGGTGCTCCAGGTCGTCACGGGGTTCGGCGAGACCGGTGCGTCACTTGCGCGGTCCGGTGTCGACAAGATCGCGTTCACCGGCTCCGGGGCTACGGCGCGCAAGGTGATGGCGGTCTGCGCCGAGACGCTGACACCGATGGTCGCCGAGTGCGGCGGCAAGGATGCGGTGATCGTCGCCGAGGATGCCGACCTCGACAAAGCCGCCGCAGTCGCGGCGTTCGGGACCGTCCTGAACGGTGGGCAAGCGTGCGTGGGTGTCGAACGAATCTATGTGGCGGCACCCGTGTACCAGCAGTTCGTCGACAAGCTCACCGCCACCCTCTCCCGGGTACGGCCCGGACCGGACGACACCGCAACCTACGGACCGATGACACTGCCGCGCCAGGTCGACATCGTGCGACGGCACATCCTCGACGCCCTCGATCACGGTGCGACCGCGGTGATGGGCGGACTCGATTCCGTCCGAGATCGCTACATCGAACCCGTCGTCCTGAAGGACGTGCCCGACACGTCCGCAGCGGTTCAAGAGGAAACCTTCGGACCGACGGTAGTCGTCGAGCCGGTCCAGGACCTCGACGACGCCGTCGAGCGAGCCAACAACACGCACTACGGGCTGGGTGCGACGGTCTTCAGCCGCAACAAGAAGAAGGGACTGCACGCGGCACGACGAATCCGCAGCGGCGCGGCGTCCGTGAACAGCTTCGGCGGCCCCGGGACCGTCCCGGCCCTACCGTTCGGCGGCATCGGCGAGTCCGGGTTCGGCCGGATCCACGGTGCAGACGGACTGCGTGAGTTCAGCCGGCCGCACTCAGTGACGGTGGAAAGGTTCCGGCCGCCGCTCAACCTGTTGTCGGTTGATCCTTCCGAACGCGACATGAAGATCGCGAAGCGGATGTTCCGGATGCGGCACGCGCGGTGATACTGGATCGCGCGGTGTGAAGCGCGCGATGTGGCACCTGCATCGGAGAGGCGCGGCTCCTCGGGTCAAACCCGAGTTGGCTCATTTCGTTAGTGCGTGAGTTCAGGCCGCGAAATCCGGTCGAGCAGGGTTTGCCTGTCGGCGTCGACCTCGGGTGGGAAGGTGTGTCGGGTCCCGTTGATCGCGATGGTCGCCGACCGTAGCGGTCGCAGCAGTTTGACGACCTTGCCGATCGCGAGGCCGCTGCGGTCCTGCACCACCCGGGAGACGGCCAACGCCGTGAACACCACCGTCAGGTGTGCCTCGATCGCGTCGCGGGTGCGGTGGAAGATCGGCCGTGCCTGCAGATCCGTCTTCGACATCCGAAACGACTGCTCCACATGCCACAACTCGTGATACTTCCCGATGATTTCACCTGGATCCATCATCGTGGCAGGAAGATTGGTGACGTAGCCTTTCTTAGGTCGAACTCGGCCTAACAAAGGTTATGACGATGTCGGGGTTATGCCGACACGGTTCGCATCGTTGCTGGTGGGGGTCTCGGTATCGGTGGATTGTTCGGCATAATCACAAGCCTTGCAGCCAAGCCAGGAGCGAGTCCGGCGGTGTGTAGTCACCTGCGACGGTCTCCGGTGGACGTGTCCGTTCGAGAGCGCGTCGTTTGATGTCCATGTCGGCGTGAAGGTAGATGGCGGTGGTCGCGGTGGACTCGTGGCCGAGCCAGAGCGCGATGACCGCGGTGTCGATGCCGGCGGCAAGGAACCGCATCGCCGCGGTGTGCCGGAGGGTGTGGACGGTGATGCGGGTCTCGGCCAGTTCCGGACAAGCCAGTGCTGCGCGGTGCAGGTGGGTGCGTAGCCGTTGCCCGATCGCGTCGGCGGACAACGGTTCGCCCCGTGGGTTGGGGAACAGTGCGTGCCCGGGTCGGGTGTGCCGTTCGCGCAGATAGGCTTTCAGAAGCATAGCGGTGCCGGCTGTCAGCGGTGTGGTGCGGTGTTTGCGGCCTTTCCCGGTGCAGGCAACATGTGCGGCGGTGCCGAGATGAACACTGTCGACGGTCAAGGAGATCAACTCGCTGACACGCAGCCCGGTGTGGGCGGCGAGGGTGAACATGGCCTGATCCCGTCGCCCGGTCCAGGTCGTGGTGTCGATCGCGTCGAGCAGGGCCTGTGCCTGGGTGGCGGTGAGGTAATTCAGCTTCGGTCGCGGGTGTTTCTTGACGGGGATCGCCTGAACTGCCGCGATGGTGTCGAGGTGCTCGGGCATGGTCGCGCACTCGAAGGTCAGCACCGCCTTGATCGCAGCCAACCGCAGGTTGCGTGTGGCGATGCTGTTGCCGCGATCGTTCTCGAGGTGATCGAGGAACTCGGTGACGCAACGGTGGTCGATGTGTGCCAGTTCGAGTGCGTGGGGCGGGATCTGCGTGCGTTCGGCGACGAAGGTCAGTAGCAGTGCCCAGCAGTCGCGGTAGGTTCGGATCGTGGCCGGGCTCAATGCCCGCTGGGTGAGCGCGTAGCTGGTGAAGTACCGCTGCAGGATCGGGGCGAGACGGTGGTTCATCACCACTCCTGGCCGTGGTCGAGGCGCCCGGCGGCGATCGCCGCGACTTCCGGTGCGGCCTGCAGATACCAGTAGGTGTCGACCGGGTTGGAATGCCCGAGCCAGAAGGACAATACGGTCAGCGTGTGTGCGGGATCGCGTCCTGTCCGGTAGGCCTCGATCATCGTCCGAGTGGCGAAACTGTGGCGCAGATCGTGCAGGCGGGGACGGGCACCGGCCCGGCGGACCAGTCCGACACGACGCACCATCTGATGGAAACCGCCGCAGACCTCGGAGTAGGACACCGCGGTGCCTCTGCCGGTGACGAACAGCGGCCGATCGGCGCCGGTTCCCAGAACCCGACGTGGTGAATCGCCCAGGTAGACGCGGAGCGCCTCGGTGGTGCTGGTATCGAGGCAGACGATGCGTTCGCGACCGAGCTTCGCGTGCCGGATCATCAGGGTGTTCTGCTCGGTGTCGAGGTCGCCGACATTCAGGTGCAGCGTCTCACCGATGCGCATTCCGGTGACGAAGAGCAACCCGACGAGGGTGCGCATGGTGGCAGCACGCAAGGGCGTGAACACCACGTCGGCGGCGTCCATGAGGTCGACGATCTGCGAGGTCGAATACAGATACGGGGTGGCTCGACGAGACGAGGTCGGTGCCTGCCGACTGGCCGGCACGACGACGGGTAGGCCGGATCCGGCGAGATAGAGCGCGAAACCCCGCACGATCGACAAGCGGGCCGAGACCCAGGACGGCGCCGCCCGATCAGGGGCGTTCGCCCAGGTCAGCACATCGGAGTTGCTGAACAGCAGACTGTCGTCGCGACTGTGAGGCAGCGAGGCAACGAACTGCGGGAGCAATCGCTGTATCTTGCGGCTCGGTTGGAATCCTCGTGCGATGCGGAAGGCGAGGTACTCGTCGATGAGGGCAGCCCAGTCGGGCATCACTGCCCCCTGACCGGCCACGGGCGGGCGAGGGGACGCATCGACGTCAGATCGAACGACGAGTACGCCATGGTGACCTGCCGGGTGGCGTGCCCGAGCAGCTCACCAACCTCCTCGAACGTGCCGCCACCGGCCAGCACGGCACGAGCAGCACTGTGTCGCAACCGATGTGCGTAGATCGTTCCCAGTCCTGCTGCCCGGGCGTTGCGGGCGACCGCAGCAGTGACCGCGCCGCGGGTCATCGGCACCGGCGTGCCGTAGTTCGTGAGGAACACTTCACGGAGAGGTGTCGAAGTGGGACGCCGATGAAGGTAGTCCACCAGAGCAGAACCGACATCACCGGGGATGGGCAGCTCGAGGACGTTGCCGCCTTTGACCCGCACTCTCAGGTGCGCGTGTGCCCAGTCGATATCGTCGAGGCGTAGTCCGCCGGCTTCGCCGGCACGTAACCCGAGACGGGACATCAGGATCAGCAGCGCGTAGTCGCGGGCTCCGCCCAGCGTCCGCCGATCCGGCGTCGCCAACAAACGTGCCAGTTCGTCCGGGTGCAGCGCCTTCGGGATCTTGCCGGACCGATGGGTGATGACCGTGCCGACCGCGCCGGTCAGATCCGCGCTCATCTGTCCGGACATCCACGCGAACCGCAGGAAGCAGCGCAGCACAGTGGCTTTGAGTTTGCACGATTGTGGGGCGTATCGCCCGCTCAGATCTGTGACATAGGACCGGACCTGCGGACCTGACACTGCGTCGAGGTCGACCGTGCCCGACGGCGTCGTGACGGTGTCGAGGAATGCTCGAGCGTGCCGGATGTAGCACTGACGGGTCATCGCGGATGCATTCTTGCCCGTAATCAGGTATCGGTCGAAGTCCTCGATCGCGTTGTCGATCGTGATCCAGCGGGAGTGGTCATTGGTAGTGGACATAGCTGGGTTTCCTTCCCTTCGTCACCAGGGAAGACCAGCATCACGCCTGACTCGGCAGTCGGTGATTATGCCGAACAATCCACCGGCGACGACGCCGCCACCAGCAACGATGCGAACCGTGTCGGCATAACCCCGACATCGTTATAACCTTTCTTAGGTCGAACTCGGCCTAACAAAGGCTACGTGACGAACCTGCCTGTCTCGCTGATGAATCCGCAGGAGGTGATGGCGAAGTATCACGATCTGTGGCATGTCGAGCAGTCGTTTCGGATGTCGAAGACCGACCTGCGGGCCCGCCCGATCTTCAGCCACACCCGCGATTCCATCGAGGCGCACCTGACCATCGTGTTCGCCGCATTGGCGATCTCACGCTACCTGCAGGACGCGACCGGGATGTCGATCCGGAAGATCGTGCGGACCCTGCGTCCCCTGCAGGAAGTCACCATCACGATCGCCGGCCACGAGCACACCGCCTTCGATCCGCTCACCGACGACGCCGTGCACATCCTCGACTCCCTCGGCATCGCGAATCCCCGGTCAGGGTTGGCACACTAACCTGGTGCAACTCGGGTGCGACGAACATTCCTCGGTCGCGGACACCTCGGTGTTGTTCGGCGAGAGCAGAAACCGAACCGTGCCGAGCGCGCAACTCTGCAGAGCGCATCTGCCGGTTCGACCGACGGTTCACCTGAGCGATGAGCGTCCGACTGTCGCCGAATCCCCTTGCCGAATAGACAGAAACGTCGGTCCTGGACCTCGGCGGTTGTCCGCTCAGCGCGCTGCTCCGGACGGAAGCGTCACCGGGGCTGTTCGGGCAGTGCTTCTCCCCCGATCCCACTGATCTCGGTGATCGCCCACTCGTCGTCGCTGTCGAGGGTCAGGCGGTACGTCGCAGTGGACTGGATGCCCTCGGGTGCCTGGGCGTTGGTGGTGTGGACGCTGACGAAGCAGTCGACGGTGTAGGTGCCGTCGGGGCCGGCTTCGGCCTTGGCGGTGATGGGTTCGGCCGTGGACGACCACTGGAGGGGCACGATGATCTGGTCCATCGACGTGGCGGCCCTGGTGAGGCGGTCGGTGAGTTCGGGGGTCGTGCCGGCGACGAGGCGACCCTTCCAGGCGCCGAGGTCGCGGAAGTCCATCTCTGCGGCGCCGATGGCGTAGTCGAGGGCGACCTGCTCGGCCTGCTCGCGACCGGCGGCGTCCGCGAGGAGCGCGTCGCGTTCGCTGCGGGCGTCGAGCCACTGCCAGGTGGTCAGGCCGAGGGCGGCGACGAGCACCACCCCGGCGGCTCCGACCGCGGCGCGGGGCGGGGTCCACCGCTTGCGGTCGGCGGTGATTTCGACCAGATCGGTGCGGTCGGTGGCGTTGGGCAGGGTGGTGACGTTCATCGTTTTCCTCGTCTGTCGTGGCTGGCCGGGATGGGGAGGGGGACAGTCAGTTGCCGGGCATCTCCAATTTCAGGGTGAGGGCGTCCCCGGATTCGGTGGAGGTGAGGACGTTGTTCATCAGCGTGCCGATGTCCATGCTGCGGATGCTGTTCGCGGCTTCGGACACGGCAGGCAGGAGGTTGACGCCGATGGTTTGGAGGTCAGGCGCGGTGGCGTCGAGGAACTTCTGCAGTTCGCCGATGAACGGGCTCGCGCCGTACTTGATGCCGGCGTTGAGGGGGCCGCGGTCGGAGGCGAAGCGGATACCGGCGAGCAGATCCTTGAAACCACTACCGAATTCGGCAACACGGGGTTCGGTGGCGCGCATCCCCTCGGGAATGGTTCCACTGTCGAGCAGCAGAGGCTGCACGGTGCGGAGCAACGTGGTGAAGGTGTCGGAGTTCTGCGTGATCGTCGCGGCCATGAGCTCCCCCGACCGCTCGAGGTTGCCGTAGACGCGCTGGTCGTCGGGCAACGCAATGTCGAGGGTGCGGAAGATCTCGCGGACGCCGTCGGGTTCGACCTGCGTGAGCAGGTTGGTGAGCCGTTCGGACAGTTCCTCGAACGTCGTGGGCACGACCACCTGGTCCGACGCGAGCACGGCGCCGTCCTCGAGGGCCGGTCCGCCATCGGAACCAGGTGACACGGCGAGGAACGGCTCGCCGAGGGCCGAGAGGTTGTCGAGGCGGACGGTGCTGTCCGCGGCGATCGGGGTGTTCCGGTCGTACTTCCACGACACGGTGACGGCGTCGGCCGACGCCGTGATGTCGGTGACTTCACCGATGTCTATGCCGCGCAGCAGTACTCGCGATCCGACGACGAGCCCGTTGGTGTCGGGCACCTCGACCTGCGCGGTGTAGACGTCCTCCATGAGCCCGGTGCGCAGACCCTGCTGGCTCATGTATCCGAAGGACAGGGCCGCGATGACGGCCATGCCGCCGAGGGACAGTACGGTGCGCCGCATCACTTCACAGCTCCCAACATTCGCAGGATGTTCTCGGCGTCGGACACGAGCTGGTCGCCGTTCGTCGAGTCGACCGCGACCACGTCGACGGCCGGCTTCTGCGCGAACGGGATCAGCGTGGTCCGCAGGAAGTTGGACAGGTCCACCGCCGCGGACGGGGTGCCACGTGAGATGTCGGTGGTGTCGGCGAGCGACTCGAACATCGGGATCAACCACAGGCCGCCCTCGTAGAGGCTGCCGACCGACGGGAGGATCTGGCCGATGTGCGAGACGACATCGACCGCGAGGCGACGCCAGTAGTGCACGGTCTCCGCATCGAAGATCGTCTCGAGCGACTCCGCGTTGTTGTTCAAAGTCGTTGCGGTGGCGTCCAACCCGTTGAGCATGCGGTCGATCTCCGCGGTTCGCCCGCCGAGATCGTCGAGGTCGACGGCCACGGTCGAAGCGAGACGCTGGATCTCGGGCACGTCCGGCATGACGGAGTTGACGCGACCCATCACCTCTTCGATGCGGCGGATGCTGCCGCCGTTGATGAAGGTTGCGAGCACGGCCATCGTGTCCTCGAGCTGGGGTGGCGAGGTGGTGCGTTCGGTGGGGACGGTCGCGCCGTCACGGAGGTACTCCCCCGTCTTGCCCTGCGGGTCCCGCACGAGCGCGACGTATGTGTCGCCGAGCAGGGTGTTCTGGCGGACGATCGCCTGGATACTCGCCGGCACGCGCGTATCGGAGCGGATCCCGGCCGTCACGGCGACGCTGTCCTCCTGGAGGGCAACCTCGCGGACCTCGCCGACGCGGACGCCGTCCATGATGACGTCGGCGCCGGACGGCAGGTTCATGACGCTGGCGAACTCGATCGAGATCTCGTAGCCGTCGCCGATGCCGCCGCGCACGGACGGCAGGTCCTCGGGGCGCAGCGAACACGCCGAGGCGACGAGGATGAGGGCGAGCGCTGTGAAGGTCCGGATTCCGCGCCGGATCGTGGTCGAGGTCATCGCACCGCTCCGTTCAGGTCGAGCAGACCGAGCAGGCCCTCTTCGGTGACCTTCTCGCCCGAGCCTGCACTGCGGCAGCTTCCCGGGCTCAGCGATTCGAGGAGAGCGCAGAGACGTTCGGCTTCTTCGTCTTTCAGAGCAATCGCGGGCGGGTTGAACCCTGCCGTCAGCGGCCCGGACTGCGCGGTCTGCTGGTCCACGGCCCCCTTCAGGGAGGGCACGGTGGAGACGAGGTCGCCGATGTCGCCGGAGCGGGCTGCGGCGAGGGCGATCGCATCGGTCGCCTGGCCGTGCACGAACGGCCAGATCTCGTCGCCGTACCTGTTCTGGACGTCGTCGAGCAGGGCGACGAGCCATCCGATGCCGACGCAGACGTCGATCGTTCCGGGCCACAGGTCGATGCCGGCGTCGACGACGTCGGGCATGTTCGCGACGATGTTCTTGATCGCCGCCCACTGGGCGAGGGCGTCCTCGGTCAGCGGGGCCATGTTGTCGATGGACGAGCCGATGTCCGCGACGAACCGGTCGGGGTTCTCCATCGCGCTCGCGGCGTGTTCCATCATCGCCCGCGCGTTCGGTCCCTGGCCTCGCAGCGACTCGTTCAATCCGGTCACGGCCATCTCGATGGTGTCCTCACCACCCTCGGGCGAGAGCGCCTCGATGAAGTCCGCGGCCGATCCGACGACCTCGGAGATCGTCTTCGGTGTGTGGCTGTTCCGGAGCGGAATGCACGATCCGGGCTCGAGGGTCGGCCCCGACTCGTAGTTCCCGACGAGTTCGAGGCTGCGGTCCGCGAGGATCGACTTCGACCGCGTCACGGCCTGGACGTCGGCCGGGAACAGACGTCCGCCGTCGGTCGTGAAGACGACCTCGACGTGATCGCCCTTCGACACCACCGAGTCGACCTTGCCGACCGGAAAACCCATCTGCGTGACGGGGTTTCCCGGGTAGAGGCCGATGCCGTCGGGCATCTCGGCGCACAGGGTCTCGGACGGTGCCCCGGTGTCGTTCGCCTGGGCATGGGTGACGGCGACGCCGCACGACGACGCGATCGCGGTGGTGGTCAGCGCGATGATCGTCATTCTGGTCGTTCTCTTCACAACAACCTGCCGTTCGTGTCATCAAGACGGAATGTCGAGGGCCGCATCAGCATTGACGTCCCGGTACGGGGACACAGATGTCCGAGGCCATCAGGGTGCCGCCGCCGATCTCGGCGATGCCGGTGGGCGTGAGCCAGTTCGCGAGCTGATCGCGGGTCGCGGCCAGTGCATCGATCGACGGCCCGAACTCCGCGTTGAACTGCTCGATCATGCCGCGGACCTGTGCGATGCCGGCCGCCACCTCCTCGCGATGGTCGAGGTAGTACTCCTCGTAGGGCGCGACCGTCATCAGGACGTGGCCGAGCAGCCGGTACGCCTCGTTGAAGCCCGCGTGGGTGGTGTTGTAGGTGGCGAACACGATGTCGATCTCGCGGATCAGGTCGAACACCATCTGGCGGCTCGCGTTGAACGTCGTGAGGTACTCCGAGGCGAGGCTCGCGACGGTGTGGACCTGGGCGCGCTGGTGGTCCATGACGCGCGCGACCGCGCTCATTCCGGCGATCACCGATTCGACGGAGCCGGGGTTCTTGTTCAGGGCCTCCGCGACCTGCGCGAGGTTGGCGTCGATCAGCTCAGCCTCGACGTTGTCGGTGACGTTGGGGGCCGCCTGCAGCACGTCGCCGATGGAGTACGGGACGGTGACCTGCGCGGCGGGGAGGGTGGAGTCGCCGAGCGGAACCTCACCGAGGGGAACGAGCGTCACCGCGTAGCCGCCGACAGGGGTGAGCATGCGAACCTCGACACGGGTGTCGGTGCCGACCTCGAGGTCGTCCTCGACCTCGGCGGTGACGCGCACCGAGGTGTCACCGAGTTGCATGTCGGACACCTTGCCGACGGACACACCCGCGACACGCACGTCCTGCCCCACCGAGATGGCCGACACGTCGGTCGTCTCGAACGAAATCGTCTTCCGTCCGGGCGGATTCGTGTACAGGACCGCGGTGGCGACGAGACCCAGGACGACGAGAGCCGCGACGCCCGCGCCGATCCGGAGATCGTTGTCGAACCACGCCGCGATGCGGCCCGATCCGAATCGTCCCTTGCTCATGACGCGCTGCATACGACGACCTCACTACCGTTGAGAAGAACCTGGACATCGGTCGGCAGCTGGGCGAGACCGTGGGTGCAGCCCGCTCCCGCTCCAGCGGGCAGACTCGCCGGCAATTGCAGGCCGGCGACGGCGGGTGGCAGCAACCGGATGGCGTCCGCGGCTTCCTCCAGCGACGTGAACGCGTCGGCGACCATCGCGTCGACGTCCGCACCCGGCGCGAGCCCGTAGGCGTCGAGCAGTCGCTTGATTGGGGTCAGGAACTGCGGACCGTAGGACGCGGTCTTCGGGAACTCGTCGAGAACGGTCATGGCCTTTCCGATCGGGAAGCTCACGGAGCGAAGGAATTCGACGACGCCGTCGGAGCGGCCGCCCATGCTGTCCGCGATCCGGGCGAGGTTGCCGGCGAGGGTGGACAGGACCTGCTCGCGGTCGGCGGCGAGGTCGGCGAGCTTCTGCGCGTCGTCCATCATCGGGGCGAGACCGCTGCCGTCGCCCTGGAGCAGCGAGATCGCGTTCTCGGCGAACCGGTTGATGTCCTCGGTGCTCATCGTGGCGAGCACCGGCTGGAGGCCGTTGAACAGCTCGGTGATGTCGAACGACGGCCGGGTCCGTTCGAGGGCGACGTGATCCACCGGAGTGCCGGACCCGGATCCGAAGTCGACGTCGATGTACCGCACGCCGGTCAGGTTCTGGTACTTGACCGCCAGGGTGGTGTCGCCGGTGAGGGTGTAGGGCTCCTCCATCGTGAATCGCACCTCGGCGATGGTGCTGCCGTCGCGGCGGTGCAGGTCGATGGATTCGACCTTCCCGATGCGGACGCCTCGGGTGCGGATGTCGCCGTTGGATCCGAGACCGGACACGTCGGAGAATTCCGCGGTGTAGCTGCGGGTGGCGCCGTCCACGGGGCTACGCATCGCGCTGATGACCAGACCGAACAGCATGACCGAGATGACCGCCGCGATCACGAGTTTGACGATGGTCGCGATGTAGGTGGCTCGGGTCGTCATCGCTCGCCTCCTTCCGGGGCCGGTGCCGCTCCGAGTCCGAGGGGCGCTGTGAACGAGGGGAAACCGTCGACGAGGATGCGCAGGCGCAGGCGCTGTCCGTCGGGAGTGTCGACGAAGGTCGAGTCGAGGCGCCGCACGATCTCGCGGGCCGCGGCCGGAGTCATACCGCCGTTGACGAGGTGCGGGAAGATGTCCGAGGCCACGACCACCGTGTCGATCAACGGGGTGAGTTCACCGCCGTGCGACGCCAGCAGGGCGCCGGCCTGACCGAACAGCTGGTTCGCGGCGAGCGTCAGACCCGCATTCGCTTCGTCGAACACCGCGTCGTCGACGCCGATCGAACCGTCCGCGAGGTGGTTGTAGTTGCTGTCGTAGATGGCCATGAGGGACGCGATCGCCTGCTCGCTGAATCCGGGCATCGCCTCGAGGATGTCGTTGAAGTGTGCGATCTGGACGGTCGGGAGTTCCTGCTGGGTGTCGGCGACGTGATCGGCGACCTCGACGCCGGTGTCGATCCACGGCGTCAGTCCGTCGAGGTAGTGGACGGTCTTGTCGAGCGACGAGATCATGTCGTCGGTCAGGGTGCCGTCGATGGTCAGCGAGCCCTGCTCGATCATCGTCGACATCGTGTAGTCGCCCTGTGGTTCACGTGCGAGCTGCATCCCGGATGCGATCGGGTTGCCACCCGGCTGCGCGACGAGGTTCACCGCGGACGTGCCGAAGTAGTTCTCGGGCCGGAAGTCGAGTTCGAACCGGTCGGTGAGTCCGCCGACCTGGTCCTCGTCGAGGACCAGGTGCATCCGCACCGATTCGGTGTCCGTGCGCTCGAGTTCGGTGACGGTTCCGACCGACTGGCCGCGCAACACGACCTTCGTTCCTTCCGTGACGCCCGGTCCGACATAGGCGACGTCGACTGCGACATCGATTCCTTTCGGGGCGGACCACTTCGGGTACATCGTCGCGCCGACGGCGGCTGCGACCCCGAGTACCGCGAGGGTGGCCATTCCGGTCGTTGCCAGCCTCCGCGACTGCTCTGCCGCTGTTCCGCGCAGGAAGTCCTGGCTTCTCGACATGTTCGTTTCCTCATCCCTTGAAGACAAGTTCGGGGCTCAGGCCCCAGATGATCACCGTCATCACGAAGTTCAGGACGACGATGGCGACCAGGCTCGCGCGGATCGCGCGTCCCGACGCCGAGCCGACACCCGCCGGCCCGCCCGACGCGAAATACCCGTAGTAGCAGTGGATCATCGTGACGACGGCACAGAAGATCAGGGCTTTGGCAACCGACGCGGCCAGATCCGGAACGTTGAGGAACTGGCCGAAGTAGTGGTCGTAGGTGCCGCTCGGCTGGTCGTGGAAGTTCTTGACCACAAGACCACCGGTGATGAAGCTGACGACGAGCGCCATGAGGTAGCCGGGCAGGACCACGAGCATGCTGCCGATCAGGCGGGGACCGACGACGAACGGGATCGCCTGCAGACCGATCGATTCGGTCGCGTCGATCTCCTCGGAGATGCGCATGGACCCGATCTCGGCGGTCATGCGGCAACCGGCCTGGGCCGCGAAGCCGATGCCGGTGATGATCGGCGCGATGACGCGCACGTTGCCGAACGAGCCGATGATGCCGGTCAGGGCGCCGAAGCCGAGCAGGTCGAAGGCCATGAACGCCTGGATGGCGACGACCGCGCCGACTGCGATACCGAGGAAGAACATCAGGCTGATGACACCGCCGTCGACGACGAGCGACCCGTTGCCCCAGGCCATGTTGTTCATCGTAGCGAGGGTCTGCTTGCGGTAGTGCTTGACGGTCTTCGGGAGCAGGTAGAAGGTGCGGGCCGTGAACAGCACGATCTGGCCGAGTTCCTCGACCGCTCCCCTGGCGCGTCGGGTCACCGCGCCGAGGCGTGCCGAGACCGGCGTGTGCTTGCGAATCCCGCGATGCGCGGGTGTTCCGGTCGTCATCACGCGAGCCTTGCCGGGAAGAACATCAGCTGGAGCTGGCTGACGACGAGGTTCGCGATGAAGATGCAGAACACGCTCAGCACGACGGAAGCGTTGACGGCGTTGGCGACGCCGGTCGGTCCGCCCTTGGCCTCGAGGCCGCGCAGGCCGGCGATGAGCACGACCATCGCGGCGAAGATCACCGATTTGAGGACCGAGAATGCGAGGTCGGTGGGGGTGGCGAAGGCGCCGAAGGACTGCCAGAAGCTGCCCGGCACAACGTCGTTGACGTTGGCAGAGATGGTCAGGCCGGCGGCGACACCGGCGGCGATGATCACGATGCACAGCATCGGGGCGATCGCGATCATCGCGAGGAAGCGGGGAACGACGAGGCGCTGGACAGGATCGATGCCCATGACGCGGATCGCCTCGATCTCCTCGCGGATGGATCGCGCGCCGAGATCGGATGCGATCGCAGAGGCGGCCGCGCCGCTCATGAGGAGACCGGCGGCCATCGGCGCACCCTGACCGACGACGCCGAGGCCGCTGGCCGCGCCCGCGAGGGAGTTGGCACCGACCTGGTTCATGATGCCGCCGACCTGGACCGAGACCTCGGCGCCGATCGGGACGGCCATCAGGAGCGCCGGCAGCGCGGTGACCTTGAGGAGGATCCACATCTGCTCGATGACTTCACGCAAGGGCAGCTTCATCGCGATGATGTCGGTGACGCAGTAGCGCAGGACGTTTCCGCCCAGGCGGGCCGACCGCCCGATTGTCGCGAGAGACGCGGCGGGCTTGCTCGTGAGGTACTTCCCCATTCGCGCCAGGCCCGACATACCCGGTTTCTTCTCCCGGGGTCTGTTCTCGTCACCCGAGAGGGGTGCGATGGCAGGAGCGCTCATCGGACGACCACCGCCGGGATCACTTCGGTGGGGGCGTCGAAGTCCTGATACCCGGTGTACGCCGGCTCGGCTCCGAGGCTTTCGCGGATCGCCTGCTGTGCCGCCTCGGGCAGGGTGTGCAGGATCGAGCGGACACGCTCCTGGCGGCGGGCCACGGCCTTGCGTTCGGGCATGCCCGGCGTGGCCTGCATCTGCGGCACGATGCCCTCGACGTCGTCGACACCACCGGCATGATGCCCCGCGTCGACGAGCGCCTGCTCGTGCGCCATCTGCGCCTCGTCCTTCTCCTCCGACATCCCGATCGGCCCGATCATCGTGCCGTTGAGGAACTGCTTGACCACCGGCTCGTCCGAGGTCAGCAGCACCTCACGCGGACCGAACATCACCAGTTCCCGACGGAACAACATGCCGATGTTGTCCGGCACCGTCCGCGCCAGATTGATGTTGTGCGAGACGATCAGGATCGTCGCGTCGATCTCGGCGTTGATGTCGATCAACGTCTGCGAGATGTACGTCGTGCGCACCGGATCCAGCCCCGAGTCCGGCTCGTCGACCAGGATGATCTGCGGATCGAGCACCAGCGCCCGGGCCAGGCCGGCACGCTTGCGCATACCCCCGGAGATCTCACCGGGCAGCTTGTCCTCGGCCCCGAGCAGACCGACCAGCTCGAGCTTGTCCATCACGATCTTGCGGATGTCGGACTCGGACTTCTTGGTGTGCTCGCGCAGCGGGAACGCCACGTTGTCGTACAGGTTCATCGACCCGAACAGCGCACCGTCCTGGAACAGCACCCCGAACAGCTTGCGGATCTCGTAGAGTTCCTTGCTCGAACACTGCAGGATGTCCGTGCCGTCGATGACGATCGAGCCCTGCTCCGGGCGGAGCAGACCGATCAGCGACTTCAGGAACACCGACTTACCCGTACCGGACGGGCCCAGCAGCGCACTGACCTCACCCGCGGGCAGCGTCAGCGTCACATCACCCCAAATTCGTTGTGAGCCGAACGACTTCGTGAGTCCTTCGACCGAGACCTCGACACCCATCGGTTCCCTCCCGTTCGCCGCTGCTTCGGCGCGTGCCGTCGGCAGCGACTGTCAGCGAATCATCATGTGTTGACACAGGTTCGGCACTCTTGCGGCCTCGCCGGGCTTCACACGGGCCGCGCGCTGGGACTCGATGTGACCAAAGTCCCGATTGCCGATAACTGTGATTCAAAATACGAATATTGTCAATCGTTGCGTCGTCGTGTCTCACCCCTGAATTCACCCCGTCTCAGGAGAACTGGACAAGTTGCCATGAAGCGGACATTTCGACGCACTGCCGACCGCCACTAGCGGCCCAGAGTCGCCGGCTCACCCCGCGCCACCGACACCATGTCTCCGACGCTCACGACCTTCACCCGGGGCCGTCCGGCCGAGCGTCCCTCCCCTCGCTCGAACGCGTCGATGCGACGCCATCCCTGCAGGTCGATGTAGTCGGGGTGGCGGGCGCACACAAGCTCCGCAAACGCCTTACGGTCACCGACCGGCGGTGTGTGCAAGCCGTTTACGAAGTCACCGACGATCGCGGCGGCGGTCTCCGCCGAGCACACCTTGTTGGATCCGATCACACCGCTCGGCCCACGCTTGAGCCATCCGGCCGTGTAGACGCCGGGAACGCGGTCGCCGGACTGCGGATCGATCGCCGCGCCCGCCGCGTTGGGGATCACCCCGCGGTCCTCGTCGAACGGCACGCCCGACTGACGCATGCCCCGGAATCCGATCGACCGGAGCACCAACCCGGTCTCGATGTTCTCGAATTCGCCGGTGGCACCCTCGAGCGTATTCACCGCGGTTCTCAGAGACTCGACGCGTCCGTTTCCGAGTACTTCGACGGGCGATCGCAGGAACTGGAGATGGATGCGGCGCCGGCCCGGCGCGGGTTCCGTCGCGGCGTACCGCGTGAGAATGTCGGCTCGAATCCGTTCGAGCGCAGACATTTCGGCACTTCCGGTGCCGATATCGGAGGCCGTCACGTCGACGCCCGGGAGGTCGCCGAGGCCGAGCAGTTCCGGTGTGCTGAACGCCGCCGCGCCCGCTCCCCTGCGGCCGAGCACGACAACCTCCCGAATCCGGCTCGCAGCAAGCGCTTCCAGCGCGTGTGCGGCGATGTCCGTCTTCAGCAGCCGGGACACATCGGACGTGAGAACGCGGGCGACGTCGAGCGCGACGTTGCCGTTGCCCACGACCACCGCGCGCTCGCACGACAGATCCACCCGCAGGTCCGCGTAGTCGGGATGACCGTTGTACCAGGCGACGAACTCGCGAGCGGACATGCTGCCCGCCAAGTCTTCTCCCGGCACTCCGAGTGCACGATCCCCGGTGGCGCCGTTCGCGTACACGACGGCGTGGTGGTGGCGCAGAAGATCCTCGTGCGTGAGATGACGCCCGACCTCGACGTCGAGGTAGACGTCGATGTTCCGGCGCCCCATCATCCGCGTGAACGTGCCGGCGATGCTCTTCGTGGAACTGTGGTCGGGTGCGACGCCGTAGCGGACGAGTCCACCGGGCACCGGGAGCCTCTCGATCATCGAGATCTCGACGTCGAGGCCCCGGTGCGACGTGAGTGCCTCCGCCAGGTAGCACGCCGACGGCCCGCTCCCCACGATCGCGACGCGCAGCACACCCGCCCCCGCGGACACCTTCGGCAGCTCGACGGCGGGCATCGGATCAGGCGTCGGATTGTCTTGGTAATAGGCGGCATTCATGTCGACGAACGGCTGCATCTCGGGCGTGAGGTCCTCGGGCGGCACAATCGCGTCGACCGGGCATTCGTCCACGCAGGCGCCGCAGTCGATGCAGGCCTCGGGGTCGATGTAGAGCATCTCGGTGCGACCGCGGGTTCGCTCCTCCGGGGTCGGGTGGATGCAGTTGACCGGGCAGACCGCCACGCATCCCGCATCGTTGCAGCACGGTTGTGTCACCACGTGCGCCATCGTTGATCACTCCTCGTAACAGCTGTTGTTCTTCGTGTCCGGTCGGTCTCAGACGATGCGGCGGGCCCGCATGTCGGGGAAGACGTCTCCGATGCGGACCACGTCGCCGGTGGTCGGCGCGTGGACCATCTGGCCGCCACCGATGTAGATGCCGACGTGTCCGGGGCCGGCGGACTGCCAGTTCCCGAAGACGAGGTCGCCGGGGCGGGCTTCCGCGAGCGGAACCTCGACGCCGACGTGCCACTGAGTCTCGGACGTGCGCGGCAGCGCGATACCGGTGGCGGCGTGCATCGCGAACGATGTGAGCCCGGAGCAGTCGAAACCGCCGCCGGACGGTCCGTTGATGTTGCCGCCACCCCACACGTACGGCAGGCCCAGGTAGCGGAAGGCGGCGTCGATGACCCTCTGACCGATGTCGTTCGCGACGGGCAGGCCGAGTGCCCCGAAGGGTGCGAGGAGCCGCTCGAACACGGGCCGGGCGGCGAGGATCTTCGCAACGTAGGGCTTGGTCTGGTTCTCGTAGTCGGGCAGGCCCGACGGCATCCCGCCCGACCGCAGGACCGCACCGAGCCCGGCGTTGTACGAGGCGAGCGTGAGCCCCAGGGTGTCTCCGGTGACGCGACCCTCGCTCTTCCATGCCTCGATGCGAGACCAGTTGTCGCACAGCAGGTGACCGGATGCCATCACCGGGTCGGCGATACCCAGGACGTCGGCCTTGCCGTCGCCGTCCGCATCCTTCCCGTAGGCGTCCCACGTGCCGGGCATGAACTGCCCCGGTCCACGCGCCCCGACCGGCGAGATCGGCGCGGCGGGGCCGTAGCGGAAGCCGTTCTCGACCGAGTAGAGCGCGGCGAGTACGGGCGCGGAAACACCCTCGCAGATCGAGCCGGCCTTCTTCAGCCACGGCGCGAACACGGCGATGGCTCCGATCGGGGCGAGTGACGTGCCGGGGACGATCGCGGGAATCTGCGGGAGAACCGCGGGTGCATCCGCAGCGGGCGTACCGGTCGAGGCACCGAAGTCGATGCCCCACGGGTTGGGTCGCGCCGCGGGGGCCGCGATCGTGGGCACGCCGGACGGCGCAGGCGATACGGCGACATCGGTCTCGGTGGCCGACGATTCGGGCGTGTGCGGATCGGTCACGCCGGCGAGAAGCTCCTGGGTATCGGCCACAGCCTGCCGGGCCGGGGCCTGCACCTCCACGGGCAGCGAGGCGAACGCATCGTCGAGTTGTGCGCCGAGGTCGGCCGCGCCCTGCTCGATCGACGCGGCGAGCGCGGCCGCGGGTTCCTGGACTTCCTCGGGTACATCGACGCCGAGCACTGCGGTGCTGACGGCGGAGGCCACTGCCACGATCAACGACGACGGATCCACTGTCATGGTGGGGTAACCCTCTCGGATCGATGGAGTCCACGTCGTCGATCTCCGCCTACGGGGCGGGCTGGGATTCTCCGCTGATTCTCGCGGTCGACCGGACGTCGTGGATAACAAGATACAAAGTTCGTATTTTGTTATACAGCATGTGAGCTGGACCACGCAACCAATGCTGTGCCATGAAATGGCAACGGCCCGTGGACAATAAGTCCACGGGCCGTTGAAATTCGGACCGGAGGTTGCGGGATTGCTAGCGCATGACCTCCACCGGAGTGGAGACGATCCCGGGCAGAAGGAGGTTGGTGAGCAGGCGCTTGTTCTCGGGACCGGTCGGATCGCCGAAGTCCATGCGTCCCACCAGAATCAACTCGACCAGAGTGATCCAGTTGCAGATCTCGATGTCGGTGATCCCCTCCCGGATCTCCCCGCGCTCGCGAGCCGCATCGATGAGCGGAGCCCACATCTCGTACGTCAATCGGGAAGCGAGACCGGAACTTCCGGCGAGCGCCGTCCGCCGGCCGGCATGCTCCGGGCTGACGATCAGGCGGATCACCATATCCCGGCGGCCCTGGTCCACGAGGTACAGGAGGCCGTCGACCACCTGTTCGGCGAACGTGTCCCGATCCGAGACATATTCGCGGGCCTGCTCGAAGAGCCTTCGGGATCGGGCTTCGATCATCGACGTCATCAGGGTGTCGCGATCACGGAAGTACCGGTAGATCGTCGGTCGCGACACACCGGTTTCCTTCGCGACGTCGTCGATCGTCGTCTTCGCGATACCGAATCGCTGGATCGCGGTTTCGGCTGCCCTGAGGATCTGCGAACGTGCAGCCTCCGGGTCCTCGCTGAGGACACCGTGACGTCGCGCCATGTGTCCTCCTCGGCCGATCGATACCCAGTCCGCCCCGACGATACCGCAGCCGTGCCGGTCGGCACGGCGGCGGCACCGCCGTGAGCGGTTGCTCGCCTGCCGGTCCGTCTGCCCTCGGAGCCGGCAGGCGAGCGGTGGGTCAGGCGGTCGGTGTGAACCTGATGGGCAGGCGCATGCAGCCGCGGACCTGGCTGGCGTGGAGGACCGGCGGATCCTCCGCGATCAGCGAGTAGTCCGGGATCCGGCGGTGGAGTTCCTCGAGCGCGATGGTCAGCTCGATGCGGGCCAGGTGGGATCCGAGGCACCGGTGCGGACCGCCTCCGAACGACAGGTGCCGGTTCGGGCGACGATCGAGGATGAGCTCACCCGGATCGTCGAACTCCTCGGCGTCGCGATTGGCCGAGCAGAGGGTCAGGATGAGCTGATCGCCCTCCTTGATCTGCACCCCGCCGAGCTCGACGTCGCGGGTCGCGCGCCGTCCGGGAGTCACGGGTGCTTCGAAACGCAGGATCTCCTCCACCGCGCTCGGGATGAGGGTGTCGTCCTCGATCAGGGCCTGACGCTGCGCGGGGTTGTTGTACAGGTGGATGATCGACCACGCGAGCGCGCCCTGCGTCGTGTGCAGGCCGGCGATCAGCAGCAGGAAGAACATCCGGTACAGCTCTTCGTCCGTGAGGAGCCGCTTGCCACCCTCGAGCTCCACTTCCGTGTGGATGAGCGTGGAGGTGATGTCGTCGCCCGGGTTCTCCCGACGCTCCTGCACCATCTTGTGGAAATAGCCGAACATCTCGAACCCGGCCGCGACCTGCGCCTGCTGGTTCTCCTCCGGGCTCAGCCCGGGCTTGCCCAGGAGGACGGTGTCGGTGGCCTCGGTGAACAGCGGCGCGTCCTCGAGGGGCCAGTCCATGAGCGCCAGGAACACGCGGGTGGGCAGCTCGTGAGCGAACTCCGTGATGAATTCCGCCTCGCCCTTGCCAGCGAAAGCGTCGATCAGGTCGTTGGTGTGGGCGCGGATCTGCTCCTCCAGCGCCTTCATCCGGTTCGGGCTGAACAGCGGCTGCATCGCCAGGCGGTAGCCGGTGTGCTCCGGCGGATCCAGCTCGATCGGGATGAACTTGCCCATGCCACCGGGGCCGGTGACGAGGTTGTTCGGGTAGCTCGAGAAGGTCTCCGGGTCGCGGAGGACTTCGTGGATCTCCTTGTAGTGCGTAACGATCCAGTGTCCGCCGTGCGCGGTGGAGTACACGACCGGGCCCTTCGCCGCCAGCTCGGCGACCCGCTCCTGCACGGTGTCGACAGGCTGCGCGAGCGTCTGGTCGTAGATGTCGAAGTCGACGACGAGTTCGTCGGGTACCGACTTTTCGGTGGTTGTCATCAGGTGTTCCTCGGGCCGGAATCCTCAGCGGGATTCGATGGTCAGCGCTCGCTCGGGGCAGACGACGGCCGCGGCCTCCGCGGCGGGCACGTCGTCGTCGGACAGAAACTCCTTCAGGAGAACGGGATATCCCTGGTCGTCGCAGTCGATCAGCTGCGGGGAGGTCGAGTAGCACAGGCCGTGACCGGCGCAGGCCGAGCGATCGACGACGAGCTGCCGCGTCTGTTGCCGGGTATCGGACACGATCCGATCCCTCCTTTCGAAAGCCTCTGCGCGCGAAATCAGTTGGATTCGAGCGTGGGCTTCAGTTCGTCCTCGGGGAACATCATCGCGACGCGGGAGAGAGTGCCGCCGTCCGTGGCCGGCAGGGTCAGACCCGTGATGTAGGCGGCGTCGTCCGAGATGAGGAACAGGGCGGCACGCGCGTTGTCGCCGAGTGACGGCGGGCGGTTGAGCTTGAGCGGGATCGGCGAGATGCCCGGATCCCAGGGGCCGGCGACCTCTTCGTAGGACTTGCCGACGACCGGAGTTCCCGCGGGCGCAAGGAAGTTCGGCGACATGCCGTGCGTGGGAGCGACGGCGTTGACGCGGATGCCGTACTTGCCGAGGTCCAGGCTCAGGCCGCGCACCAGGCCGTTGACGCCGGCCTTCGTCGCCGAGTAGAGCGCGATGCTGTGGTAGGCCGCGAAGGACGCTGCCGAGGAGGTCGCGAGAATGACACCGCCACCGTTGGCGCGGAGCGCCGGCACCGCAGCCTTGGCGGTGTAGACGACGCCGCTGAGGTTCACGCCGAGGACTGCCTGCCAGTCGGCGTCGGTCAGGTCCTGAAATTCGACCTGCTCACCACCGGCGACGGACGGAACGCCGCCGCGCGAGACGATGCCTGCGTTGGCCCAGGCCACATCGAGCTTGCCGAGGCGATCGACAGTGGCGGCGACCGCGTCGATGACCTGCTGTTCCTTGCTGACGTCGGCGGTGATCGCGATGGCCTCGCCGCCCTGCTGCTCGACGAGTTCGACGGTGCCCTTGGCACGCTCGGCGTCGATGTCGACGACGGCGATCTTGGCGCCTTCGGAGGCGAACAGCTGGGAGGCCTCACGTCCCAGTCCGGAACCCGCACCGGTGATGAGAACGACCTTGCCTTCGAGTTTCATGCGAGCTCCTCTGCTCATGGGCTGCTGGGAATTAGGTAGATGCACTGTGCGACAAGCGGTTCCGACCCTCCTGCCGTTTCGGGGCCCGAAGTGGATGCCGTCGTCCCACCTCAGCGAGGGGGCTTGCCGCGTGTGACCCAGGTTACCGCCACGCTACAGCTGACGTCAATCGAAATTTGTAAAGTGATTTGTGAGTGATCGAAAAAAGCGGCCGGCCCCGTCCCGTGGAGGGAAGGGGCCGGCCGGGTGGTCGCGGACCGAAAGCCGCTGGGCTGCTTCGAAACCTACCGATCGACGACGGCAGATTCCGTCACGCGGACTGCGCCACGATGCTGGGCAGCAGGAAGTTCGTAAGCATCCGCCGGTTCTCGGGATCCTCCTCCGAGCTGAAATCCATGCGTCCGACCAGGACGAGCTGGACGAGCGCGATCCACTCGCAGATCTCCTCGTCGGTCAGGCCGTCCCGGATCTCACCGCGTTCGCGCGCCTCCGCGAGCAACGGGGCCCACATCTCGTATGTGAGCCGCGCCGCCAGACCGGTGCTGCCGACCAGCGCGGTCGCGAGATCCATGTGCTCGGGGCTCACGATGAGCCGGACGATCGGATCGTGACGGCCCCGTTCGACCAGGAAGATCAGGCCGTCGACGATCTGATCGGCCAGTGTCTTCCGTTCGCGGAGATACGCGCGCGCCTTGTCGAACAACCGACGCGATCGCGCCTCGATCAGGGCCGTGATCAGCGAGTCCCGGTCGCCGAAGTAACGGTAGACCGTCGGCCTCGAAACACCCGCTTCCTTGGCGATGTCGTCCATCGTCGTCTTCGAGACGCCGTACCGCTGGAACATCGACTCGGCGGCCTTCAGGATCTGCGCGCGCGCCTCCTCCGTGTCGTCACTGAGGACGCTCCCCCTCCGTCGCGCCATTGCATTGCTCCTGAAATGTCGATTCCCAGCAGAAAAGTTTCGTTTGATGATACAAGATGCGTCACTTGTCAACGAGTTGGCGCGGGCCTGCCCGGACCACCGCACCCTGTGACACAAAGCGAAACGCCCCGGGAGGTCGACCCCCCGGGGCGTTCGCGACCCGCACAGGCGGGTTCTGTTCTCGTCGGCTACTCGAACAGATCGGGCAGTCCGTCGGACACCCTGTTCGGGAACTCGGGGTCGCGCTTGCCGAGAAACGCGTCGACCCCTTCCTTCACGTCGTCCGACGTGCCACGGACGTAGATGCCGATCGATTCGGCACGATGCGCGATCTCGGGTTCGGGTGCACCGAGCATCCGCCACATCAGCTGACGGGTCAGCGCCACCGAGACCGGCGCCGTGCCGGTCACGAGTTCGCGGGCGAGCTCGACCGCCCGGTCCAGCACCTGATCGGCCGGAACCAGCTCACGGACGAGCCCACGCTCGAGTGCTTCCTGGGCCGGCACCATCCGGCCACCCACCGTCCACTCGACCGCGGTCGAGATTCCGACCGCCCGCGGCAGGAACCACGTCGAGCAGGCTTCCGGCACGAGCCCGCGCCGCGCGAACACGAAACCGAATTTGGCTGTGTCCGCTGCGATTCGGATGTCCGCCGGCAGTGTCATGGTGACACCGACCCCGGCGGCGGGTCCGTTGATCGCCGCGATCACCGGCTTGAGCGACCGGTAGATCCGCAGCGAGACCTGTCCTCCGGTGTCCGGCGGGGCCCCTCCCGTCTCGGGATCGTCGCCGAGGACGAACGTGTCGCCACCGGCCGCGAGATCGGCACCGGCGCAGAACGCACGTCCGGTTCCGGTCAGGACGACCGCCCGCACCGAGTCGTCCGCATCCGTCTCGTCGAAGATCGCGACGAGCTTGTGGCACATCTCGTTGGTGAATGCGTTGAGCCGATCGGGTCGGTTCAGTCTGACGATCGCGATCTCGCCGCGACGTTCGAGGACGACGATGTCGTCGATTCCTGCTTCGGGCACTTGATTGCTTCCTTCCGGGGCCCGCGGACCTGTGTAGGTCAGCGCACCTTGTCGAAACGCTCCGACACGTCCTTGTACTCGGACCGGATCGCGGTCTTCGACAGCTTGCCGCTGGGGAGCCGCGGCAGCGGCTCGTCGCGGATCACGACGTAACGCGGAACCTTGTAGTCGGCCATCAACCGGTCGCAGTGTTCGATGATCGTCGCCTCGTCGACACCGTCGCCGACGGTCACGATCGCTGCCGGGGTCTCGCCGAACCGCTCGTCGGACGCCGCGATCACCGCGACCTCCTGGACACCGGGGATCTCGCCGATGACGCGCTCGATCTCGACGGGCGAGACGTTGATGCCGCCGGTGATGATGAGGTCCTTGAGACGATCGACGAACTTGACGCGTCCCTCGGCGTCGAGGGTGCCGAGGTCGCCGCTGTGCAGCCAGCCGTCGCGCAGCGCGGACGCGGTGGACTCCTCGTCGTTCCAGTATCCGGGGGTCACGCCGGGACCGCGCAGCAGGATTTCGCCTTCCTCGCCCGGGTCGGCGTCGGTGCCGTCGTCACGGACGACCTTCAGTTCGGTGAAGATCGAGCCGGAGCCGCACGAGTCCGGGTGATCGAACGCCTCGGCGACGAGGGTCGCGGTCGCGACACCGCCTGCTTCGGTCATGCCGTAGATCTGGCGCAGCGCGACGCCCTTGTCCGCCCACCGCTTCAGCAGCGCCGGCGCGACCGCGGCGCCACCGACGATCGCGGTGCGCAGCGAGGACAGGTCGGCCTTCTCGAATTCGGGTGCCCGCGAGATCGCCTCGAAGATGAGCGGCACACCGAAGATCGCCTGCACCTTGTGTTCGCCGAGGAGCGTGGCTGCCCGTCCCGGATCGAGTTCCTTCTCGATCACGAGGGTGCCGCCGAGGACGGTCGTCATGATCAGGCCCCACACCAGCCCCGGGGTGAACACGAGCGGAAGCACCAGCAGCGACGTGGAGCCGGGCCGGAATCCTTCCTCGGTGAGGGTGGCCTCGAAGACGATGTTGAGCAGGGTGCGGTTGGTGCAGATGACACCCTTGGACAGCCCGGTCGAACCGCTGGTGAACAGCAGTGCCGTCGGCTCGTCGGGGTCGAGGTCGACACGGAAGTCGTCCTGCTCGCCCTCGCGGAGCGGGGTGATGTCGTCGAACGTGAGCGTGGCGAAGGTGTCGCCGAGCTCGCGGGCCTCCTCGACCGTGCCGGTGAACTCGGCCGGTCCGATGACCATGACGGCGCCGGCATCGTCGACCACCTTGCGGAGCTCGGCGGGCTTGAAACGCGGGTTGAGCGGAACGAGCACCGCACCGGCCTTGAGCACACCGAGCGCGACGACCGGCCAGGTCAGCGAGTTGGGGCCGAGCACACCCACCCGCTCGCCGGGCTTGATTCCGCGATCGACGACGGCGCGAGCGATGCGGCTCGACCAATCCTGGAGCTCGCGATAAGTGAGGGCTTCGCCCGCGACGATGATCGCGTTCTGCTCGCCTTTGGTCTTCGCCCACCAATGCAATGCCGAGCCGACGGTGGTAGCCATGTCTCCCTTGCCTTTCCCGTACCGAGAAGAATCCGAATCGGGTTTGTCCCCAGAAGTTTTCAGCGCGAATGAATCGAGGAGACGGGGTCCTCACGTCGCGTGTGATCCACGCTATCCGCATTTCTGTGAGACGTCAATCAAAATCTGTTACTTGCAAAGCGCGGGACGCTCGCGACGAGTCCCGCAGCCAGTGCCGTCACTCCCCCGACCACGAAGACGGCCACATACGCTCCTTCGGAGGGAATGCCGGTCTCCGCGATCGTGTTCGACGCGAGCAGCGTTCCCACCAACGCACCGGCCAGCGAACTGCCGAACGTCCGCGCGATTGCGTTGACACCGTTCGCAACACCGGTGTCCCGCAGCGGCACGTGCTCCACGAGCATCGCCGGCAGCGCGCCGTACGCGACGCAGACGAATGCATTGAGAATCGCCACCGCCGTGATCATCTGCCAGGTATGGTCGTGGGCCAGAATCAGAAACACGAACCCGCACACGCCGACGGCACAGGCCGTCGCGAGAACCCGGTCTGCACGGAACCTGCGGACCAGGAATCCGCTGATCGCGGCCGCGACAATGCCCACGACCTGCCCCGGCAGCAGGTACACCAGACTCGTCACGAGAACCGACGCGCCGAACCCGTACCCCCCGTCGTCGCGGGAGACCTGCACGAACATCGCAATCGCCAAGAACTGCACGAACATCGCGATGCCCACCAGGAACGCGGCGAGGTGCGCCGGTGCCACCGCGCGAGCCGTGAGAAGGGCCGGAGCCACCAGTGGTTCGGCGCACCGTCGTTGGTGCCGGTACCAGGCGACGAGCACGAGGACACCGCCGGCGGCACAACCGATCGTCGGTACGGACACCCAGCCCCAGGTCCCGCCCTGCGCCGGTGCCAGCAGCAGCGCGGACAGGCCGATCGCGAGCCCGAGTGCGCTCCGGACGTCGAGCCCCGCTCCGGCACCGGAACCGGCGCTGCGGGGCACCACCGCCCAGGCGATGACAAGAGCGAGCAGCGCGAGCACCACCAGCAACCAGAACACGCGGCGATAGTCGTCGCCCTCTCGGTAGAGCAGACCGGCCGCGATCATTCCCGCACCGCCCCCGACGCTCATCGTTCCGGACATGACGCCGAGCGCGGGCGTGAGCCGATGCGAGCCGAGTGCGCTGCGCAGGACGGCAACCCCGATCGGGAACAGAGCGAACGAAGTCCCCTGCAGTGCACGGCCGGCGACGAGCACGGGCAACGAGTCCCACGCAACGCACAGCACCGACCCGACGAGCACCACGCCGAGAATCCCGAGCAGTACCTTCCGTGGCCCGCGCCGGTCGGCAAGCCTTCCGAGCAGAGGGGTGGAAACGGTGGCGGCGAGGAGATTCGCCGTCACGATCCAACCGGCGGCGTTCGTACCCACCTCCAGTTGCGTCGCCATCGCCGGCATCAGCGGCACCACGGCAGTCTGCATGACCGCCGTGATCATCACGACGAAACACAGTGCAGGAATCAGCACACCGGGCGGGACGGTGGGGTTGCGTACCCCTCCCCTCGCGGTGGCGAGTCGTTGGGTCACCATAGACCGGATCTAGAGGTCCAGGGTGAGTTTTGCTGTGCAGCTGCGAGATACGCAGATCATCATGCAGTCGTTCTCGGCCTGCTCGTCTTCGGTGAGCACCGAGTCGCGATGATCCGGCACGCCGTCCAGCACGGCGGTTTCGCACGTGCCGCACGTCCCCTCGCGGCACGAGAACGACACGTCGACACCGGCGCGGAGTACCGCGTCGAGCAGGGTCTCCGACGCGTCGACGGTGATCGTCATGCCCGATTGCCGGAGCTCGACGTCGAACGCCTGGTCGACGGCATCGGCCGGACGCTCCTTGGCCGCGAACCGTTCGACGTGCAGGGCGATACCGGCACGGTTGCGGCACTCGTTCTCGATGGCCTGCAGGAGCGGCTCCGGCCCGCAGCAGTACACGCCGGTGCCGGCGGCCACCGCGTCGAGCTCGCCCGCCAGATCGAGGAGGCCGTATTCGTCCTGGGGACGGAGCAGGACCCGGTCGGGATACCGGGCGACGAGGTCGTCGGCGAAGGCCATGCTCGCGCGGGTGCGCCCGCCGTACAGCAGGCGCCAGTCGGCGCCGGCCGCTTCCGCGGCCCGCACCATGGGCAGCAAGGGGGTGATGCCGATTCCGCCCGCGACGAAGAGGTACGACTGCGCGGGCTCGAAGCGGAAGTTGTTGCGGGGACCGGCGATGCTGACGAGGTCGCCGATCTGTAGCGAGTCGTGGACCCACCGCGAGCCACCGCGCCCGTTCTCCTCGCGCAGGACCGCGACGGTGAGGCAGGTGTCGTCGGCCGGGTCGCCGCACAGCGAATACTGCCGGACCGTCGACTCGTCGATGATGATGTCGATGTGCGAGCCGGGATCCCATGCGGGAACGCATCCACCGTCGGGGTCGGCGAATCGCACTGCCACGACGCCGTCCGCGACGACGTCCTTGCCGATCACCTGCATCTTGTCCTGCTCCGAGTTGCTGTGTGCGGCCATCAGTGCTCCCACTCCCCTGGACCTCGCCTACGCGCTAATCTTATGTAATTAGTTTTAGGGCGCGCAAGGCGCACCCGCGACCACACCGCACGCAGCACCGGGAGAACACCGCATGACCTCGACAGATACCGTCCACCCCGCCGACTCGGTCCTCGACCTCTTCAGGCTCGACGGGTCCGTCGCCGTCGTCACGGGCGCCGGCAGCGGCCTCGGGGCCGGCTTCGCGCG